>JBAPWU010000566.1:0-6188 GCA_049283855.1 Kineosporiaceae bacterium | reverse complement strand
CCCCGGTGGGTTCGGGAGGGCCCGCCGCGCGACGCCCCGACGGCGCATCGCCGCGGGCGGTGCGGCTGCGCACCCGGAACAACCCGGTGTCGAGGTCCTCGGCCTGCTCGAACGCGACGCTGACCGGACCGGGCAGGCTGTAGCGCTGCTGGCGTGCGTAGTCGGAGACGACGGCGCCGAGCTCGTCGCCGAGGGCCTCCTCCCACTGGCCGAGGCGCTGATGGTCGGCCGGGCCGAGTTCGACCACGAAGGCATTCGGGGCGATGGTGCGGTCGCGGGCCACGATGGCGGCCTTCTCGTCGCACTCGCGGCGCAGGGCGCTGGCGATCTCCACCGGCTGCACCTCGCTGCGGAAGGCCTTCGCGAAGGCACCGTTGACCGCGCGCTCGATGCCCTTCTCGAATCTGTCGAGCACTCCCACGGTCGGTCCTCCTCCCGGTCGCCCTCGCCTCTGGACCAGGGTCCTGCCGTCCTGCCGGCCCTGAAAACGTCCAACGGCCAGCGTATCCGCGCCGACGCTCCCCCGCCGAACCCTCCACCTTCTGCTCATACTCCGCAGCGCCGCGACATTCCGGACTCTTCGAGCCAGGAAACGGCGGACCCGCGGAGCATGAGCAGACCTGGGAGGCCCCGGTTACCGGGTCGCGGGGGTGGGTGGGGTGCGTGCTAGCCTTTCCACCGCTCGCGCGAGTGGCGGAATAGGCAGACGCGCACGGTTCAGGTCCGTGTGCCCGAAAGGGCGTGGGGGTTCAACTCCCCCCTCGCGCACGACAGGCGTCAGCGAGGCAAAGGGCCTTCGACCAGCGGAAACGCGGTCGGGGGCCCTCTCCCTTGGGCCGAGCCGGTGGTTCACGTCGGCGAGCGATGCGGCTGGCGCCACCAGGGGGTCGGGGATGAGCTGTCACCGGCACAGGCACACTCAGTCAGTCGAAGGTGCTGGTCTGCACGGTCTCTCCGGCTACTTCAGACACGGTCTGGCGCCCGCATGGTGCGGGTCCGTCAGCGAGGCCCACACGATCGTCGGCGGAGCCGGCAGCCTGCGTGCCTTCGACCCGATCTCGATCACGCATCGAGCGTACGCGTCTGGTCGGACGGTCCGCGGTTCGCCGGACGTCACTACAGACCCTTCCAGGGCCTCCTGGCGCTAGCCTGGTGGCATGTCCGTGCTCAGCGACCTCGGTGTGGACGAGGCCCATCTGGGTGACGTCTGTCGCCGGTACGGGGTGGCGCGACTGCTGGTTTTCGGCTCGGTCGCCCGCGGGTCGGCGAGCCCGGCCAGTGACGTCGACGTCCTGTACGAGTTGGTGCCGGGACGACGCCTAGGCTGGGAGGTCGAGGACTTGGCCGACGAGCTCACGGGCCTCTTCGACCGGCCGGTGGACCTGGTGTCGGTGACGGCGTTGCACCATCGGTTGAAGTCCGCCGTGCTCGCGGAAGCGCAGCCGCTGTATGCAGCGTGAGCTTCTCCTGCTCGAGGAACTGGCCGAGGCCGCCGAGCAGGCGCACCGACTGGTCGCCGGCGTGAGTCTGCAGGCTCTGGTCGAGGACCGGGTGCTGCGGGACGCCCTGCTGTGGAACTTCACCGTGCTCGGCGAAGCCGCCAGTCAACTGCCCAGCGAGTTCACCAGTCGCCATCCGCAGGTGCCGTGGCGCCAGCCCGTGCGGTTGCGGAACCGCATCGTGCACGGCTACTGGTCGATCGACCTGGAGATCCTGCACACCACCGCCCAGAGCCAGCTGCCCGAGTTCGCCGCCGAGGTCCGTCGTATCCTCGCGACCTTGACCGACACGATCACCGACTGACCGAAGCGACTGACCCATCTGACGTGCCGTGGTCGCCGTCGAGTTCTCGAAGCGGTGATCTCGTGGGATCACACCGGTAGGCCCAGGTAGCAAGCGGTAACAACGGGAGGGGTGGCGGAGCCTGGCTCGATGCATGGGCCACAGCTCGTGGTGGACGCCCCAGACGCCGTCCTCGATCTGCTCAGCCGCAACGTGCTCGTGTCTCGGTGCAGCCGCTGGGCCCGCAGGGAGTGCCGGGATCACGTCGCGCCTCCTTCTCCGACCCGGACGGCAACGGCTGGTCGCTTCAAGAGTATCCGGGCGGGTGACGTGACAGCGGTCGATGGCCCCCTACGCTGTGGCGGTGAGCGAGGTGCTGGACGAGGGACCGTTCTTCCACGGCACCAAAGCGGACCTGCAGGTGGGCGACCTTCTCGCGGCGGGCTTCCGATCGAACTACCGGCCCGAGGTCGTGATGAACCACATCTACTTCACCGCCCTGCCTGAAGGTGCCGGGCTCGCCGCCGAGTTGGCGGCTGGCGAAGGCGCTCCGCGCGTCTACGCCGTTGAGCCGACAGGACCGTTCGAGGACGACCCGAACGTGACCGACAAGAAGTTCCCCGGCAACCCGACCCGGTCCTACCGCAGCAGAGAGCCGCTCAAGATCGTCGGCGAGGTGACCGACTGGACGCGGCAAACCGCTGCGGCGCTGCAGGCATGGCGTGACCGGCTGGCGGCCATCCGCGCAGATGAACGCGGTGAGATCATCAACTGATGGTGAACGACGTCCGCGGCGCGGCAGTCCGCGAAGCGCACCGGCTCGGCGACCTGCTCGTTGATCTCCATCGTCGCGTCCGGGAGCCCGCGCAGTAGTGCGCCGCAGAACGCCTGGAATCCGCTCGCGGGTCGCTCCGTACTCGGAATGGTCCGGCCTTCGGGACGGTAATGGTTCACAAACCGCGGGTGGAACACTTCGTCGGCGAAGGCAGGTGGTGCTGGTCCTGGCAGCGTCGGACGAACTCTGCCACGACCCTCTTGTTGTCGTCGGTGGACATCGGCACCATCCCCGTCCGGCAGCGAGTGCCCGGCCAAGATGGCCGGCCTCGCCGGTATGGGCCAGGATCGCCGCCGCCCCAATGCCGACAGGCCGAGGATGGTGGTGACCAGGTCGGTCAGCGTGAGCTCGTCCAGGACGGTGAGCATCCGGGTCTCGACCTCGGCGAGCCGGTCGCGGGTGTGCCGCCAGGGCATCAGGGGTGGCGGCGGCCTGCACGGACGCGGCGGCGAAGGCGAGCGAACGGACGCGGACCTCGTGGCGGTCCTTCTCGACTCTTCCGCACTGTGCAACAGCGAGGCCGTCGCCGACACAGAACCAGTAGCTGATCGGCTCCGCAGCCTGGCGTGACCCAGGCGTCGGGCGGTGCGGCGCCGCCGACGTCTCGGGCACCACGCCGTTCGTGATCGGCTCGACGTCCAAGTCGTTCACCGCGCTGGCCGTCCTGCAACTGGTCGACGACGGCAAGCTCGACCTCGACGCCCCGGTGCAGCGGTACGTGCCCGCGTTCACCCTCGACGACCCACGGGCCGAACGCATCACCGTCCGACAGCTCCTGCAGCAGACTCCTGCAGCAGACCAGCGGCCTGCCAGCCTTGGCCGGCGGCGCCATCGTCAAGTCCGCCACCGACGGCACCGCGACCCAGGCGTTGCAGGAGCTCCGCACAACCCGGCTGGCCGGCGACCCGGGCACCCGGTGGGAGTACGCCAACGCCAACTACCTGCTCGCCGGGCTGGTGGTCGAAGCCGCGTCCGGCACCGACTACGCCACCTTCGTCCGGCGGCGGATCTTCTAGCCGCTCGGGATGCGGCACAGCTACACCGCACGCTCTGACGCCGTGCGCGCCGGACTGGCCGAGGGCACTCAGTTCTGGTTCGGCGTGCCGCGCTCCACGCCAGCGCTGACCCGGCCCGCCCTGCTCGCCGCCGGGTATCTCATCTCCACCGCCGAAGATCTCGGCGCCTACCTGCAGCTGTACCTGCGCGGCGGACGCACCGCCGACGGTCGTCAGATCATCTCCACCCGATCGCTGCAGACCATGCTCACGCCAGCATCCACCGCGCAGCTCGGGTCCTGGGCGGACGGCGCGAGCGCCCGCTACGCGATGGGCTGGTTCATCGGCGGCCCCTGGAACCCGCCCCTGGCATTCCATTCCGGCAACTCCCCCGACACCAGCGCCATGATCGCCGTGTCAGCGTCCACCAGCACCGCGGTGGCGACACTGATCGGCGCCAGTCATGAGATGCCCGTGCCCGGAAACCCCGCCGCCACCGACCGAGCCTCCCGCAACGCGATAGCCGCCGCGCTCGGACAACCCCGCCATCCCGGGCCGTCCGTCCGCTCCTTCTACATCGCCTTCGACCTCACCTGCCTCGCCCTCATCCTCCTCACCGGCGCGGACCTCACGCGAACCGGCAGGACACGGCATTGGCGCCGCCGACTCAGGGTGGGACAGGCGATCTCCTGGTCCGGCGCAGCCGCGCGACTCGTCCTGGCCGCCGGACTGCTCGCCCTGCCGATGCTCATCGGCTACGGCTGGAGCGGCGCCTGGACCTGGGCACCCGACCTGACCCTGGCCACCGGCCTGATCGCCGTCCTGCTCGGCGCCATCGGCGTCCGGCACGCGACGGTGACGTGGCGCCACCTCAAGCAACAACCGCCTCTCACATTCCCCCAAGCCCCGGCCGACCTGTCCAGATGACGGCCGCCCGCCGTCCCTCACGTGATGCCCGACCGGCAACCACGAGGAGCCACTCGCGACCCGAGAACTGCAGAATCGGCAGGGCCCCCCTTCATGGAACCTCCCAGAACGCAGCGGGGGCGTCGGGGCTGCGACGTCAGCTGACGCGGCGGTAGCGGATGTGGGTGGCCAGCGGTGAGTGAAGCACCTCGGCGGGCTGGAAGTCGAAGGACTCAACCTCGTCGAAGATGCGCTCGCCTGAACCGAGCAGGACGGGCGCGATGTCGAGGGTGAGCTCGTCGATCACCCCTGCGATCAACGCTTGCCGGACGGTCGAGGCCCCACCGGCGATGTCCACCCCGTTGTCCCCGGCGGCCTCACACGCTGCGGAGTATGCCGCGTCGAACCCCTCGGTGATGAAGTGGAAGGTCGTGCCCCCGTCCATCTGGATCGGATCACGGGGGTGATGGGTCAGCACGAACACCGGCGCGTGATACGGCGGCTCGGGGCCCCACCAGCCCGACCAGTCCTCATCCCAGTCCCCACGGATTGGGCCGAACATGTTCCGCCCCATCACATACGCACCCCGGGGCCGCATGAGCCACTCGTTCGCGATCTTGTCAGCGTCGTTGGCCCGCGGGTCGCCGATGTGCCAGCTGTGCAGCTCCCGTCCCCGCTTGCCCAGGGGATCCGCCTGGCTCTGGTCCGGGCCGGCGACGAAGCCGTCCAACGAGATCGACATATGGCAGGTGGTGTCCGGCACCGCGAACCTCCTGGGTGAATGCGACCTGCACACGGTCCCGCGGACGGTAGCAGGTGGTGCCACACCTCGTACGTCCGCGCGATCCGGTGCAATTCCTGTGCCGAGACCAACATCCGGATCTGTCAGAGCGGGTTGAGGCGGGCCTTGAGCAGGCAGAACTCATTGCCCTCGGGGTCGGCAAGAACGTGCCAGGGCTCCTCGCCGGTTTGGCCGATGTCGGCCGGGCGCGCCCCGAGCTCCAGGAGGCGTTCGAGTTCGGCGTCCTGATCGCGGTCGGTGGCGTTGACGTCGATGTGCAGCCGGGGTTTCCCCTGCTCCGGCTCGTCCCTGCGGCTGAGGATGATCGTCGGCTGTGGGCCGCCGAACCCTTCGCGTGGCCCGATCTCGAGGCTGCCGTCCTCCTCGCGATCGAGCACGACGAAGTCCAGGACCTCGCACCAGAACCGCGCCAGCACCTCGGGGTCGAGGCAACCGAGCACGAGCTCACTGATACGACATGCCATTGACGAAACCTACTTTCAGCGTGGGAACTGCCGTGTGCTCGCATGCGGCGTCGTCGGGTGCGAGCGTTTCACTGTGTCGCAGCGTTCAGGATTGCGTGTGTCGGAGAACGTGCAGGAAGGCCACACGATCTGGGCCCGGTCCGGTGTGGCCGCCTGCGTGGCTGGTTGCGGCGGCCTGCGAGGTTGAAGTCGTCGAAGTAGGCAATTCGGGCGATCACCACTCTGCCCTCCCGATGTGTCGCTCGTCCGGGATCCGCCGGCCGCTTGGGGAAAAAAAGGGCTCTCCCGGCATGAGTGTGGGTTAGCCGGTGCGAAGATCGGGGTGTTCGTGGGGTAGCTGGACGGTGATCGGTCCGCAGGTGAGCATGACCAGGGCGAGGGCGGCCTCGGGGCTGTGGAAGCCT
>JBAPWU010000565.1:0-2272 GCA_049283855.1 Kineosporiaceae bacterium | reverse complement strand
GTGCCCGCAGTGCCCGCAGCGGCCCCACGGCTCGACGTGCATCCGGCCGCCAGGGCTCCGGTGGCGGCCAGGGCCCCCGCAGCCAGCACGATGCGCCGGCGGGGCGACGGCCGCATCCTGGCGTCGTCCGCACCGCTCACAGCGGGGATCATCGCATGACCCCTCAGCCCGGTGGCGCCGGTAGGCTGAACGGACAATCGAGGAGGGCACTGATGGCAGCGTCGCAGGTGGACGGCCTACGAGAGCTGGCCGGTGCCGCCGTGGCCGGGGCCGGCCTGGTGCTGGAAGACGTCACGATCACCAGCGCGGGTCGGCGCCGGGTGGTCCGGATCGTGGTGGACCTGCCGGCCGACCGGCTCGGCGGTGTCCCGCTCGAGGCGGTCGCCCAGGCCTCGCAGGCCGTGTCCGCGGCCCTCGACACGAGTCCGGTGCTGGGCCAGGCCCCCTACACGCTGGAGGTCACCTCACCCGGGGTGAGCCGTCCGCTGACCCAGCGGCGGCACTGGTCGCGGGCCCGGCGCCGCCTGGTCGAGGTGCGCCTGCGCGACGGAGGCACGGTCACCGGCCGGGTGAGGGCTGTGGACGACGACGGCATCGAGCTGGACGGCACCCCCGCGGTGCGCCTTCCCTGGGACCGGGTCGAGCGCGGCGCCGTCCAGATCGAGTTCGGCTCCTCGGAGGAGGAGAGCGACTGATGGATATCGATCTTGCTGCGCTGCGGGCCATCGAGCGGGAGAAGGACATCCCCTTCGACGTCCTGGTCCGCACGATCGAGCAGGCCATGCTGCTGGCCTACCACCGCACCGAGGGCGCCCAGCCCGACGCGCGCGTCGTCCTCGACCGGTCCAGCGGGCACGTCGTGGTCTGGGCCCGGGAGCTCGACCCCACCGGACAGCTGGTCCGGGAGTGGGACGACACCCCGGAGGGTTTCGGGCGGATCGCGGCGACCACGGCCCGGCAGACCATTCTCCAGCGGCTGCGCGACGCCGAGGACGAACAGGTGCTCGGGGAGTTCCTCGGCCGCGAGGGCGACATCGTCTCCGGCCTCGTGCAGCAGAGCACCGACCCCCGGATGGTCCATGTCGACCTGGGCACGGTCGAAGCGGTGCTGCCTCCGGCCGAACAGGTGCCCGGGGAGGACTATCGCCACGGGATCCGGTTGCGCTGCTACGTGGTGGCCGTCCGCAAGGGGGCCAAGGGGCCCTCGATCCAGCTGTCCCGGACCCACCCCAACCTGGTCCGCAAGCTGTTCGCGCTCGAGGTGCCCGAGGTGGCCGACGGCACGGTGGAGATCGTGGGGCTGGCGCGGGAGGCCGGGCACCGGACGAAGATGGCCGTGCGGTCGACCGTGACCGGGGTGAACGCCAAGGGCTCGTGCATCGGGCCGCTGGGGGCGCGCGTGCGGGCCGTGGTGTCGGAGCTGCACGGAGAGAAGATCGACATCATCGACTACAGCGACGACCCCGCGACGTTCGTGGCGTCCGCGCTCTCGCCGGCCAAGGTCAGCTCGGTCGAGGTGGTCGACGAGGCCACCCGCTCGGCGCGGGTGGTGGTGCCCGATTACCAGCTGTCCCTGGCGATCGGCAAGGAGGGGCAGAACGCCCGGTTGGCCGCCAAGCTGACCGGCTGGCGGATCGACATCCGCCCGGATGTGCCCCCGGCCGAGCAGGGGTGAGCGGGGGTGAGCGGCAAGCGCGCTAGACTGACGGCGGCCGTAAGCACCGAACCGCAGCGCACCTGCGTGGGTTGTCGTCGACGTGCAGACCGGTCCGTCCTGCTGCGTGTGACTGCGGACGAGGTCGACGGGCTCTGGTCCGTCAATCCCGATCCGGGTCACCGCCGCCCCGGCCGCGGTGCGTGGTTGCACCTCGACCCGAGGTGTCTCGACGTCGCCGAACGCCGAACGGCGTTCCCGCGGGCCCTGCGCCGCAGTGGGCCGCTGGATCCGGCGCCGCTGCAGCAGTACGTGAATGAGCACCGACTGACAGCAGTTCCACCGTCCGAGCCGGAAGCGGGTCTGAAATCGATGAGCACCCGATGAGTACCCAGCAATGAGTACCGCCCAGCCGTAACGACGGTCCGCGCCTGTCCTGGCTCGGACCGAGACAGGAGTGACGTGGCAAAGGTCCGAGTCTATGAGCTCGCCAAAGAGCTCGGGGTCGAGAGCAAAGTAGTGATGACCAAGCTCCAGGAGCTTGGTGAATTCGTCCGGTCGGCATCCTCGACCGTTGAGCCCCCCGTCGTGCGCAAGCTGCGTGAGCAGCTCGCCGCC
>JBAPWU010000564.1:0-2707 GCA_049283855.1 Kineosporiaceae bacterium | reverse complement strand
CGGTGACGGTGGCCGCCCGGGACCTGCCGGCCGGGCTGGCAATCACACACAGTGACGTCCGGGAGGTCCGTTGGCGGGCCGGAACGGCACCGTCCGGCATGGTTCGTACCGCTGTGGGGCTCACCCTGGGCTCACCGGCCCGTCGCGGTGAGCCGATCACCGATGCCCGGCTGACGGGCCCCGGGATGCTCGTCGGGCAACCCGCCGGCAGCCGGGCCATGGCCGTCCGGCTGACCGGGCCGACGGCCGGGGTGGTGCACGGCGGGGACCGGGTCGATCTTCTCGCCGGGCCGTCGGTTCAGGGCGATCCCGCAGGTGAGATGGCACAAGCCGATGTCATTGCGGAGGCGGTGCTGGTTCTCGCGGCACCCGCGGGAGCGATCCCGGGCGGCGCCGGCGGCGGGGCCGGTGACCTCGTGCCGGGCTCGGTGACGGGCGCCGGGCAGGCCGGCCCGGACGGCTCCGGCGAGGTCCTGGTGGTGGCCGTCGACACCGCCACCGCGCTCCGCCTCGCCGCGGTCAGTGGCCTCAGGTCACTGACCGTGCTTGTGCGTGGAATGCGGTGATCTCGGCGCGCCGACTACCCACCGTGCGTGACTCCCGCTCGGCGAACGCGCTAAGGTGCGACCGCATGGCCCAAGCGGGGCCATCCGAAACCACCGCCTGACGGAGGCGCACACAATGATCAAAGGCTTCAAAGAGTTTCTCCTTCGGGGGAACGTGGTCGATCTGGCGGTGGCGTTCGTCATCGGCGTCGCCTTCGCCAAGGTCGTCGAAGGTCTGCTCAACGGACTGATCAACCCGCTGATCGCCGCCATCTTCGGGTCGCCGAACCTGGACAGCGTCGGCACGTTCACCATCGGCAAGGGCGAGTTCTCGATCGGACTCCTGCTCACCCCGCTGGTCAACTTCGTCATCATCGCGGCCGCGGTCTACTTCTTCGTGGTCGTCCCGATGAAGAAGATCATGGAGCGGCGCATGCGCGGCGAGGCCGCAGTCGACGACACCCCCGCGGACGTCGTGCTGCTCGGAGAGATCCGCGACCTGCTGCGCACCCGCGCCTGAGGTCGCAGCCCAGCACCTGCTCGACCCGCTCCACCTGATCGACCGGGCGGCCGTCTCACTCCCAGTGAGGCGGCCGTTCGCGCTGCAGCCAGTCCTCGCGATCGGCCGTGGAGCCGTCCTCGCGCTCGCGCCAGTCCCCACCGGTCTCGTCGCTGTCGTCCTCGGTCTGTTCGGGCAGCACCGGCTCCTCCGGATCGGGGCCGGCACTCATGACGCGCTCACGCCCAGGACCCCGAGCCGTCGAGCACCCGCCGGGCCGCCCCACCGACCGTCGCCTCGACGTGCATGCCTCGCCGGGGCAGATGCAGCGCCTCCCGCACCAGCGCGGCCAGTTCCTCGGCGCTGCGCTGTACCCCGTCCGAGAGCACCCAGTTCGCCACGGCCTCCAGCTCGGCGTCGGCATACAGGGTCACCGGGCGGCCCGGCTGCACCTGCGGGAACGGCCCGCGCACCCGGGGGCGGCCGACGATGATCTGGGTCGGCTGCGTGGCCGGCGACGCCCCACCGACGTCGCGCCAGGCCGAGCGGATCCGCTCCACCTCTCCCCCGGGGTCGCAGAACAGGTCCATCGCGGCCACCCGCAGGTAGGTCCACCCGGCCCGCTCGAAGGCCTCGCGCCGCTGGCGGTCCCGGGTGTTCACGCTGGCGCACGCGGCGTACGCCGGAGCATCCACCTCGACGGCCAGCAGGCGCCGTCCGGGCAGCTCCGGATCGGCCAGGGCCACCGCGAGCGGCCAGTCGCCCTCAGCCGGACCGGCCACCACCGGCAGCCCCACCGCCTCCAGCCGGTCCCGCAGGTCACGGACCAGTGCATCCACCTCGGGAGGCGTTGCCGCCGAAGGGATGTCGCCATCCAGGTGGTCGCCGCGCAGGATCGGGTCGGCGGCCAGCTCGAGCACGTCGCGCAGCATCTTCGCGCCGTCGCTGCGCAGGCGTTCCGGCGCCAGGTCGCCGGCCGCGAAGCAGCAGACCACGGTGCTGCGGCGGCGGGCCCGGGACAGGGCCGTGGTCAGGCAGGCCCGGCCGTAGCGGCCGTCGAGCACACCGAAGCGGTGCAGCACCCGTCCGTGCGGGGTGCGGGCGAGCCCGATCGAGACGATCACAGCGTCCCGTTCCACGCCGGGGATGCGGTGGATCGGGCGGACCATGAACGGTTCGGAGATGTCACCGGTCCAGTGCACGTCGAGCCAGCGCGCCAGCTCCGGTCGCTCGGCGACCTCCAGCCGCAGCGCCTCCTCGATCCGCTCGGCATGCCGGGCGCCGAGGGTCACCACCAGCAGCGACTCCCCCGGCCGGCGGACGGCGTGCTCGGCCACGAGCTCGACCACGCGGGCCACCTCCGCGTCGGCACTGACCACCACCTGCTCACCCGGGGCCGGCACGCCGGTGCCCTCGCGCACGTGCTCGAGCCGCAGCGGGGAGACCGCGGAGGCTCCCGGGGTCAGCCCCCAGGCCTGCGGGTACCCCGAGCGCAGCGGCAGCATCAATCGTCCGTCGCGGGTGCGGTGGTCACGGTCGAGGCGGTGCAGCGACAGCATCGGGTGGGTGGCGGCGAGGTCGGCGATGCCCTCGATCACCGAGGGGCCGCCGGTCGCGGGCGGCAGCCGGCGCCGGTCACCGGCGACGATCACCTGCAGGGCCC
>JBAPWU010000563.1:0-5743 GCA_049283855.1 Kineosporiaceae bacterium | reverse complement strand
GTGCCGCGCCGGGCCGCGGTGCTGCGCGAGCTGGACGGCGAGAGCACCGACCCGAGCGTGCTGGCCGCCCTCGATCGGGCCGCCGCGGCCCTGGCCGAGGCCGGCTACGAGGTGGTCGACGTCGACGAGGCCCAGACCCCGGGCGTGAAGGTGGTGGCCGATCTCGCCTTCCGCCTGATGATGGCCGAGCTGAACCACCAGCTGGTGCCCGTGCTGGAGCGCTTCGGCAGCGAGCAGATGCGCGAGTACTGGCGGGTGATCGGCGCTCTGGCCGAGCCCTACGACACGCTGGGGGAGCACATCGACGACCTGGCCCGGCGGACGACGCTGATGCGGGCCTGGCTGGGCTTCCTGGAGACGCACCCGGTGCTGGTGATCCCCGAGCTGCTCGGCCCCCTGCTCACGGTGGACGAGGACGTGCGCAGCGAGGCCGACTCGATCCGGGTCTGGCATTCGCTGCGCCCGAGCATCGCGGTCAACCTGCTCGGCCTGCCCTCGGCCCTGGCCCCGACCGGGCTGGACGGGGTCGAGAGGGTCGACGGGGTCGACGGTTCGAGCCTCCCCACCGGCGTGCAGCTGGTCGCCTCGCGGTATCGGGAGGACGTCGCCCTGGCCGCCGCCGAGGTGGTCGAGTCGGCGACCGGCGTGCTCACCCCCCGGCTGTGGGAGCGCAGCCTCCCGTAGCGCGCCGTCCCGGACGGAGGCCGCTGCCCTCAGCGCCGGGGCAGCCGGGCCAGCGCGGGCAGGAGCGCGGCCACCCGGGCGAACTGGGTGTCCATGATCGAGCGCAGCCACCGGACCCCGTCGGAGACCGCCTCCGGCGGCAGGGCACGGACGGCGTCCAGGTAGCTCGCACCGGCCTCGGCCTCGGCCGCGAGGTCGGCGGCCAGGTACTGATCGGGCGGGACGGACACCGCGCCGAACACGGCGCACACCTGGTCGATCCGGTCCCTGACCGCGCGTTGTGCCTCGGTGGTGCCCGGCAGCTTCCCGGCCACCTGCCTCAGCCGGGACAGGCGCTCCCTCCGGGCGCTCGCCAGCATCTCCAGAGCGCCGTCGTGGACCAGGACCCCGAGCTCCTGACGAGCGAAGAACGGTTGGCGTGCCACCCGGTACCACTGCTCCAGGGCGTCCAGTCCGGCCAGGTAGGTGACGTTCTTGGCGACCAGCAGGTTGAGGTTGCGGTACTCCTCCGGCACGAACGGCTGGTTCATGCTCGGGGGCGGCCCGACGATCACCAGGGTGTCCTCGGCCGGCACGTCGCTGCGCAGGATCGACCCGGCCCCGACCACGGTGCCGTACGCGACGTTCACCGGACCCACCGCGCCTCCCTGCCCGCCCAGGAAGATCGGCTTCTCGCGCAGCATCACCCCGCGGGGCACGTCGCCGAACACGGACGGCGTGGCCTTGTCCCCGCTCGGGGTGAAGTTGAAGTGGATGTACGAGGAGCCGACCTCGCTGTGGTCGGACCGGCTGGTCCCGCCGGACATCAGGCAGTCGCAGAAGTTGACCAGGCTGCCGAGGGTCACGAACGGGAAGAGGATGGTCTGCTTCAAGCCGACGCAGTGCGCCCCGCTCGCCTGCTCCTCCAGCAGCGTGCCCTCGCGGACCTGATGGCCCAGGCCCAGGCTCGACCCGGCCAGGAACACCGACGAGGCGGCGTACCCTCCGCCCAGCGCGACGTTCGGACCGAGACGGCAGTCCTCGATCGTCACCGGCCCCTGCCGGCCGAGCTCCACCCCCGCGGACAGCACGGTCCGGGCGCCGCGGATCTGGCAGCCGGTATGGATGACGACGCCGTCGCCGCTGATCCGGTCCGGGTCGACGTCGTCGCCGATCTCGGTGGTCAGCGGGTTGGTGATCGTGACGCCCTTGTCCACCAGTCGCTGCACGACGTCCGCGTCGCGGGGTTCCTGCTCCATGCCGTGGTGCCCTCTTCTCCGCCCGCCGATCCGGGCAGCCCAGGCTACTGACCGACGGACACGACCTCGCGGGCGGCAGGTCGCGGGATCGAGCGGGCCACGACCGCGGCCGCGAAACACAGGCCCGCGGCCACCAGCCAGGCCGCGTGGTAGCTGCCGCTCGCCGTCCGGATGTACCCGGCGACGCTGGCCCCGACGCCCGCACCGACCATGTGCGAGGCGAACACCCAGCCGAACACGATGCCGGAGGCATCGAGCCCGAAGTGCTCCCGGCACAGCGCCACCGTCGGCGGCACGGTGGCCACCCAGTCCAGGCCGTAGAAGACGATGAACATCCACAGGCTCGGTTGCACGGTCGGCGCGAGCATCTGGTGCACGGCGAGCAGCGAGGCCCCGCGACCGGCGTAGTAGACCGCGAGCAGGATCCGCGAGTCCATCCGGTCGGTCAGCCAGCCCGAGGCGAGCGTGCCGGCCACGTCGAAGAGACCCACCACGGCGAGCAGCCCGGCCGCGGTGGTGGTGGGCATCCCGTGATCGTGGGCCGCGGGCACGAAGTGCGTCTGCACCAGGCCGTTGGTCGACCAGCCGCAGACCCAGAAGGTGAGCATCAGCGCCCAGAAGGCCCACGAGTGCGAGGACTGCGCCAGCACCCGCAGGGCCGTGCGGGCCGGGTTCTCCCCGGAGTGCACCGGCGGGGACTCGACCGCGTACCCCTCGGCCACGCCGTAGGGCAGCAGTCCGTGATCGCTCGGCCGCTCGTCGAGGAAGCGCAGCACGAGCACCACCATCACGGCGGCGAACACCGCGATCGCCCCGGAGGCGTAGCGCCACCCCGGGCCCTCGACGGCACGCGCCACCAGGGGAAGGAAGATCAACTGCCCGGTGGCGTTGGCCGCCGAGAAGATGCCGGTGACCAGCCCACGGTGGCTGACGAACCAGCGGTTGGCCACGATCGCGCCGAAGACCAGGGCCATCGCCCCGGTGCCCACCCCGATCACCAGCCCCCACAGCAGCCACAGGTGCCAGGCGGCGGTCATCACCAGGGTCAGGGCGCTGGCCCCGCCGACCAGGGTCAGCGCGAGAGCCACCACGCGGCGCACGCCCCAGCGCTCCATCAGCGCGGCGGCGAACGGCGCGATCAGCCCGTAGAGCACCAGGTTGACCGTGACCGCCCCGGACGTGGTGGCCCGGGACCAGCCGAACTCGCGCTCCAGCGGCTCGATCATCACCCCGATCGAGGACCGGAACGCCGCGGCCGTCACGAGCGCGCCGAGGGTGACCGCGGCCACGATCCATGCCCGGTGGATCCCGGGTCGAGCCTGCTCGCGCATGCCGGTCACCCTACGATCCGTGGGTGGCCGCAACCCCGACCCTCACCGCGGCCCAGCGCCGGGCCCGCCTGGCGCGTCGCCATCGGCTGCTGCCCGCCGACCGCACCGACGACGTCGCGGTGATCGCCGAGGACCTGCTCGGACTCCACTCGACCGACCCGGTCACGGTCTACCTGTCCGCGCTGGCCCGGATGCGCCATCCCTCGCTCGCCGCCGTCGACGCGGCGCTGTACACCGACCGCACCGTGCTGCGCCACCACGCCATGCGACGCACGCTGTGGGTGGCCACCGCGGCGACCATGCGCCGGATGCACGCCACCACCACCGCCCGCTACGCCGCCACCGAGCACCGCCGGATGGTGGGCCTGCTCGAGGGCAACGGGATCGCGGACGGCGAGGAGTGGCTGGTCGCCGCCAAGCGGGACGTGCTCGAGCTGCTGCGTGCGGCCGGACCGATGACGGCCCGCGAGCTGGGTCAGCGGATCCCGGCGCTGGCCCATCCGCTGCGGCTCTCGATCGGCAAGCCCTACGAGGGGGTGCAGGCCGCCCACAGCAGGGTGCTGCTACAGCTGGGCTTCGAGGGCTCGCTGGTGCGCACGAGGCCGGTCGGCAGCTGGATCAGCGGCCAGTACACCTGGGCGGCGATGGACACCTGGCTCCCCGGCGGGGTGCACGGCCCGGACGGCGCCCCGCTGCCGGAGCGGGAGTCCGCCCGCGACCTGGCCCGGCACTGGCTGCACCGGTTCGGCCCCGGCACCTCCGCCGACCTGCAGTGGTGGATGGGCTGGACGGCGACGACGACCCGGCGCGCCCTGGCTGAGGCCGAGGCGGTGGCGGTCGACCTGGACGGGGTGCCCGGGTGGGTGGCCCCGGAGGACCTGGAGCCGGCCCCGACCGAGGACGCCGGTGAGCCCGGCGAGCCGTGGGTCGCCGTCCTGCCCGGGCTCGACCCGACCACGATGGGCTGGAAGGAGCGGTCCTGGTACCTGCCGCCGGCCGCTGCGGACGCCTTCGACCGCAACGGGAACGGCGGCCCGACGGTCTGGGTCGACGGCGAGGTGGTGGCCGGCTGGGTGCAGGCCCGGGACGGCGCGATCCGGCTGTGCTGGTTCACCGACGTTCCTGCGGCGCGCCGCGCGCAGGTGCTGGCCCGGGTCGAGGAGGTGCGGGACTGGCTCGGCGAGGTCCGGTTCAGCGTGCGGTTCCCGGCTCCCTACGCCAAAGGGCTCCAGGTCTGAGCGCGCTCGCGGCCACCCCGGCCAGCAGCAGCACCCCGCCCAGGGTCTCCGGCCCGTTGGGCACCTCGCCCTGCACCAGCCAGGCGCTGATCATGCCGACCGGCGGCACCAGCAGGGTGAACGGCACCACCGCGGCGGCCGCGTGCCGGGCCAGCAGCGTGTTCCAGATCGTGTACCCGACCAGCGAGGCGAGATAGGCGGTGTAGGCGGTCGACCAGATCGCGCTGGCGGGCAGATGGGTGAGCGCGTGCGCCACCTGCCGCGGGCCGTCCAGCAGCAGCGACAGGGCCAGCAGCGGCAGCGGGACGACGGTGCCCGACCAGACCGTCATCGACAGGCCGGAGGCCACCCCGAGCCGGCGCGAGGCGACGTTGCCACTGGCCCAGGCGAGCGCGGCGGCCAGGGCGAGCACCAGCCCGAGCAGCGGGGTGGCGCTGGACCGGCCCACGGCCACCACGGCCAGGCCGAGGGCACCCAGGGCGACGCCCGCCACCTGGTTGCGGTTGGGGTGCTCGCCGAGCACGCCGCGGGCGATCAGCACGGTCAGCAGCACCTGGGCCTGCACCACCAGGGAGGCCAGGCCCGCCGGCATCCCGACGTACAGCGAGGTGTAGAGCAGGCCGAACTGGGCGGCGCTCATCAGCAGCCCGACCACGGCGACGTCCTGCCAGCGGGCTTGCGGCCGCGGCACCAGGAACAGGGCGGGCACGAGCACCACGACGAAGCGCAGAGCGACGAACAGCAGCGGCGGCATGCCGGCGAGCCCGGCGTCGATGACGACGAAGTTCACCCCCCAGATCACCGCGACCAGAACGGCCAGGAGGGAGTCCCGCAGCGGCACGGCGGATCAGCCGCGAGCGGCGGAGTCGTTGCGGGGCAGGGTGATCGCGAACTCCGAGCCGAGCCCGGGCCCGGCGCTGGTCACGGTCAACCGGCCCCCGTGCGCCTCCACCAGGGCCTTGCTGATGGTCAGGCCCACGCCGGTGCCGGCGGCCACCCCCGCGGCGTCGTGCTCGCGGGCGGTGTCGGCGCGGTAGAAGCGCTCGAACACGTGCGGCAGATGCTCGGCGGCGATCCCCTCGCCGTCGTCGATCACGGTCAGCCGCACGCCGTCCGCCACGAGCTGGGCGCCCAGGCGCACGGTGCCCCGCGGCGGGGTGTGCCGCAGCGCGTTGCCGAGCAGGTTGCCGAGCACCTGCGCCAGCCGCTGCCGGTCCACGAAGGCCGCGGCGGACGGCGCCGGCTCCACCAC
>JBAPWU010000562.1:0-8642 GCA_049283855.1 Kineosporiaceae bacterium | reverse complement strand
CGAAGAAGGAGAAGAGCTGATGCCCCGCAAGGGCCCGGCCCCGAAGCGGCCGCTCATCATCGACCCGGTCTACGGCTCCCCGCTGGTCAGCCAGCTGGTGAACAAGGTGCTGCTCGACGGCAAGAAGTCGACCGCCGAGCGCATCGTGTACCAGGCGCTCGAGGGCTGCCGCGAGAAGAACGGCACCGACCCGGTGATCACGCTCAAGCGTGCGCTGGACAACGTCAAGCCGACCCTCGAGGTCAAGTCCCGCCGGGTCGGCGGCGCCACCTACCAGGTGCCGATCGAGGTCAAGGCCGGCCGGGCCACCACGCTCGCCCTGCGCTGGCTGATCACCTACTCCCGCGCCCGCCGCGAGAAGACGATGACCGACCGCCTGATGAACGAGATCCTCGATGCGAGCAACGGCCTGGGCGCCGCGGTGAAGCGCCGTGAGGACACCCACAAGATGGCGGAGTCGAACAAGGCGTTCGCGCACTACCGCTGGTGACCGGGCGGCGCACGCGCGCCGACCGACCCGGCCCGCACCGGCACCCCCCCTTGAACTGGCAGGGTGACCGGCCGAGGACTACGACGAGCAGAGGCTGACTGCAGTGGCACTTGACGTGCTGACCGACCTGAAGAAGGTCCGCAACATCGGGATCATGGCGCACATCGACGCCGGCAAGACCACGACGACCGAGCGGGTCCTGTACTACACCGGGATCAACTACAAGATCGGCGAGGTCCACGACGGCGCGGCCACCATGGACTGGATGGAGCAGGAGCAGGAGCGGGGGATCACCATCACCTCCGCGGCCACCACCTGCTTCTGGCAGGGCACGCAGATCAACATCATCGACACCCCCGGCCACGTCGACTTCACCGTCGAGGTGGAGCGCTCGCTGCGCGTGCTGGACGGCGCGGTGGCGGTCTTCGACGGCAAGGAGGGTGTCGAGCCGCAGTCGGAGACGGTGTGGCGCCAGGCCGACAAGTACAACGTGCCGCGGATCTGCTTCGTGAACAAGATGGACAAGCTCGGCGCGGACTTCTACTTCACCGTGCGCACCATCAAGGAGCGCCTCGGTGCCGAGCCGCTGCCGCTGCAGCTGCCGATCGGCTCGGAGAGCGACTTCGTCGGCGTCGTCGACCTCGTTTACAACCGCGCACTCACCTGGCGCGGTGACACCGGCAAGGGCGAGGACTACGAGATCGAGCCCGTGCCGGCGGACATGGTCGAGAAGGTGGCCGAGTACCGCCACCACCTGATCGAGCGCGTCGCCGAGACCGACGAGGTGCTGCTCGAGAAGTACCTCGGCGGCGAGGAGCTCACCCCGGAGGAGATCAAGGGCGCCGTCCGCAAGATGGTGATCGCCAGCGAGATCTACCCGGTGCTGTGCGGCTCCGCCTTCAAGAACAAGGGCGTGCAGCCCATGCTGGACGCCGTCCTGGACTATCTGCCCTCCCCCCTCGACGTCCCACCGATGGAGGGGCACGCCGTCGGCGACCCCGAGAAGATGGTGCTGCGCAAGCCCGATGCCACCGAGCCGTTCTCGGCCCTGGCGTTCAAGATCGCGACGCACCAGTTCTTCGGCAAGCTCACCTACGTGCGGGTGTACTCCGGCCGGGTCGTGACCGGTGCCCAGGTGCTGAACTCGACCAAGGGCAAGAAGGAGCGCATCGGGAAGTTCTTCCAGATGCACGCCAACAAGGAGAACCCGGTCGACGAGGCCAGCGCCGGCCACATCTACGCCTTCATCGGGCTGAAGGACACCACGACCGGTGACACCCTGTGCGACCTGGCCAACCCGGTGGTCCTGGAGTCGATGACCTTCCCCGAGCCGGTCATCTCGGTGGCGATCGAGCCCAAGACCAAGGGCGACCAGGAGAAGCTGGGCACCGCGATCCAGAAGCTGGCCGAGGAGGACCCGACCTTCCAGGTGCAGCAGGACGACGAGACCGGCCAGACCATCATCAAGGGCATGGGCGAGCTCCACCTCGACATCCTGGTCGACCGGATGCGCCGCGAGTTCAAGGTCGAGGCCAACGTCGGCAAGCCGCAGGTGGCCTACCGCGAGACCATCCGGCGCCCCGTCGAGAAGTACGTCTACGTGCACAAGAAGCAGACCGGCGGGTCCGGCCAGTACGCGAAGATCGAGTTCTCGATCGAGCCGATCGAGACCGCCGAGGGCGAGCTGTACCAGTTCGAGAACAAGGTCACCGGCGGGCGGGTGCCGCGCGAGTACATCCCGAGTGTCGACCACGGCTTCCAGGACGCGATGCAGTACGGCGTGCTGGCCGGCTACCCGATGGTCGGGGTCAAGGCGACCCTGCGGGACGGCGCCGCGCACGACGTCGACTCCTCCGAACTCGCGTTCAAGATCGCGGGCTCGATGGGGTTCAAGGAGGCGGCCCGCCGCGCCGACCCCGTGCTGCTCGAGCCGATGATGGCGGTCGAGGTGCGCACGCCCGAGGAGTACATGGGCGACGTGATCGGCGACCTGAACTCCCGGCGGGGGCACATCCAGTCGATGGAGGATGTGAGCGGGGCGAAGGTGGTTCGCGCCCTGGTGCCGCTGTCGGAGATGTTCGGCTACGTCGGCGACCTGCGCAGCAAGACGCAGGGGCGTGCCGTCTACACCATGCAGTTCGACTCCTACGCCGAGGTTCCGCGCAACGTGGCGGAGGAGATCGTCAAGAAGGCCCGCGGCGAATGAGTCGCATCCCCTGATCCGTACCACCCAGCACGACCCGTACCACCTGTACCAACAGAACCGGCCGCACCCCGGTCCCGACCGGACGGCGACATCAATAGTCCTGAGGAGGACCAACGTGGCGAAGGCGAAGTTCGAGCGGACTAAGCCGCACGTCAACATCGGCACCATCGGTCATATCGACCACGGGAAGACGACGCTGACTGCGGCCATCACCAAGGTGCTGCATGACAAGTACCCGGACCTGAACCCCTTCACGCCGTTCGACCAGATCGACAAGGCGCCGGAGGAGCGGCAGCGCGGGATCACGATCTCGATCGCGCACGTCGAGTACCAGACCGCGGCGCGCCACTACGCGCACGTGGACTGCCCGGGTCACGCGGACTACATCAAGAACATGATCACCGGTGCCGCGCAGATGGACGGCGCCATCCTGGTGGTCGCCGCGACCGACGGCCCGATGCCGCAGACCAAGGAGCACGTGCTGCTGGCACGTCAGGTCGGCGTGCCCTACATCGTGGTGGCCCTGAACAAGGCCGACATGGTCGACGACGAGGAGATCCTCGAGCTCGTCGAGATGGAGGTCCGCGAGCTGCTGTCCGGCTACGAGTTCGACGGCGACAACCTGCCCGTGGTCCGCGTCTCGGCGCTCAAGGCGCTCGAGGGCGACCCGGAGTGGAGCGCCAAGCTGATGGAGCTCATGGACGCGGTCGACGCCTCCATCCCGGAGCCGCTGCGTGAGGTCGACAAGCCCTTCCTGATGCCCGTCGAGGACGTCTTCACCATCACCGGCCGCGGCACCGTGGTGACCGGCAAGGTCGAGCGCGGCGTCGTCAAGGTCAACGAGACGGTCGAGATCCTCGGCATCAAGGAGACCAAGCAGTCGACCACCGTCACCGGCATCGAGATGTTCCGCAAGCTGCTCGACGAGGCTCGCGCGGGCGAGAACGTCGGGCTGCTGCTGCGCGGCATCAAGCGGGAAGAGGTCGAGCGTGGCCAGGTCGTGGCCAAGCCCGGCTCGATCACCCCGCACACCGAGTTCGAGGCCACGGTCTACATCCTGTCCAAGGACGAGGGCGGCCGGCACACGCCGTTCTACGACAACTACCGTCCCCAGTTCTACTTCCGGACGACGGACGTCACCGGCGTGGTGCACCTGCCGGAGGGCACCGAGATGGTCATGCCCGGTGACAACACGGAGATGCGGGTCGAGATGATCCAGCCCATCGCCATGGAAGAGGGCCTGAAGTTCGCCATCCGCGAGGGTGGGCGCACGGTCGGGTCCGGCCGGGTCACCAAGATCCTCAAGTAGTTCCTCCGCGGGTCGCGGCGGAGCCGGGCATCCCGATTGGTCAAGGCCAGCGTCGTTCTGGCAGACTGAACAGGTTGTTCCGCGCTCCGTCGCGGCGCGCGACGCCCTCCACCCACGGTCGGCGTCAGTCGCCTGCGGCGATGTCCCAGCCCAGCTGCCATCGGGTCGGGAACGAGTCGAGTTCGCGACACGCCCGACCTCGGGGGTCGGCGGGTCACCCAAGCTTCACGGAAGAGAGAGAGCACAGCGAAGCCATGGCGGGACAGAAGATCCGCATCCGGCTCAAGGCCTACGACCACGAGGTCATCGACAGTTCGGCGCGCAAGATCGTCGACACGGTGGTCCGCACTGGGGCGAGTGTGGCCGGACCGGTGCCGCTGCCGACGGAGAAGAATGTGTACTGCGTGATCCGTTCTCCGCACAAGTACAAGGACAGCCGCGAGCACTTCGAGATGCGCACGCACAAGCGGCTGATCGACATCCTCAACCCCACGCCGAAGACGGTCGACTCGCTGATGCGACTCGATCTGCCGGCCGGGGTCGACATCGAGATCAAGCTCTGAGGCCGACTGCGATGAGTGAGAACCCGACCCCGGTGAAGGGGCTGCTGGGCGCCAAGCTGGGCATGACCCAGGTCTGGGACGCCGACAACCGACTGGTGCCGGTGACCGTCGTGCAGGCCGGCCCCTGTGTGGTCAGCCAGGTGCGGTCGACCCAGACCGACGGCTACGACGCCATCCAGATCGCCTTCGGGGCGATCGACCCGCGCAAGGTGACCAAGCCGATGACCGGGCACTTCGAGAAGGCCGGGGTCACCCCGCGCCGGTTCATGGTCGAGCTGCGCACCTCTGACGCGGCCGAGCACGAACTCGGCCAGGAACTGACCACGGCGCTGTTCGAGGCCGGCCAGAAGGTCGACGTGGTCGGCCGGACGAAGGGCAAGGGCACGGCCGGCGTGATGAAGCGCCATGGCTTCCACGGCCTCGGCTCCTCGCACGGCACCCAGCGCAAGCACCGCTCGCCGGGCTCGATCGGCGCCTGCGCCACCCCGGGGCGGGTGTTCAAAGGCATGAAGATGGCCGGCCGGATGGGTTTCGTCCGCCAGACCACCCAGAGCCTGACCCTGCACGCGGTGGACGCCGAGCGCGGCCTGTTGCTGATCAAGGGCGCGGTTCCCGGCCCCAAGGGGTCCGTCGTCCTGGTCAAGACCGCAGCGAAGGGAGCCTGACGTCATGGCGACCGTCGACATTCTCGACGCCACGGGCACGGTGACCGGAACCGTCGACCTGCCGGCCGAGGTCTTCGAGGTGCAGACCAACGTCCCGCTGATCCACCAGGTCGTGGTGGCGCAGCTGGCCGCCGCCCGCCAGGGCACGCACTCCACGAAGACCCGCGGTGAGGTCAGCGGGGGTGGCAGGAAGCCCTTCAAGCAGAAGGGCACCGGCCGCGCCCGTCAGGGCTCGACCCGGGCGCCGCAGTTCACCGGCGGTGGCGTCGTGCACGGCCCCACACCGCGCGACTACAGCCAGCGCACCCCCAAGAAGATGAAGGCCGCTGCCCTGCGCGGCGCCCTGTCGGACCGGGCCCGCCATGGCCGGGTGCAGGTCGTGACCTCCCTGGTGACGGGCGAGCTGCCCTCCACCAAGGCGGCGGCGACCGCGCTGGCCGCGATCAACGAGTACGCCAAGGTCCTGGTCGTCGTCGAGCGCGACGACGAGGTGACCTGGAAGAGCCTGCGCAACGTCGACCGCGCGCACCTGCTGCTGCCGGACCAGCTGAACACCTACGACGTGCTCTGCGCGGACTCGGTGCTGTTCACCGAGGCCGCACTGGCCTCGTTCCTGGCCGGGCCGGTCACGGGGCGCGGCGCCAAGGCCGTGGCGTCCAGCCGCGAGCCGGAGAGCAAGGAGGCCACCCAGTGAGCGTCGTCGGCAACATCCACAAGGACCCGCGCGACATCCTTCTCGCTCCTGTGGTCTCGGAGAAGAGCTACGGCCTGCTCGACCAGGGCAAATACACCTTCCTGGTCGACCCGCGGGCGAACAAGACCGAGATCAAGCAGGCCGTGGAGCAGGTCTTCGGGGTCAAGGTCTCGGCAGTGAACACCAGCAACCGCCAGGGCAAGACACGCCGCACCCGTAACGGGGTCGGACGGCGCAAGGACACCAAGCGCGCCGTGGTGACCCTCAAGGACGGCACCATCGACATCTTCGGCGGGCCGGTCGCCTGACGGCGGCCGACGAGACGCGACGCGAGGACTGACTGAGCATGGGAATCCGTAAGTACAAGCCGACGACGCCGGGCCGGCGCGGCTCGTCCGTCGCCGACTTCGTCGAGATCACCCGGTCGGAGCCGGAGAAGTCGCTGGTCCGCCCGCTGAGCAAGAACGGCGGCCGCAACAACGCCGGCCGGGTCACCACCCGGCACCAGGGCGGCGGCCACAAGCGGGCCTACCGGCTGATCGACTTCCGCCGTCACGACAAGGACGGGGTGCCGGCCACGGTCGCGCACATCGAGTACGACCCGAACCGGACGGCGCGGATCGCACTGCTGCACTACGCGGACGGCGAGAAGCGCTACATCGTGGCGCCGAACAAACTGTCCCAGGGCGACCGGATCGAGAACGGTCCGAGCGCCGACATCAAGCCGGGCAACAGCCTGCCGCTGCGCAACATCCCCGTCGGCACGGTCATCCACGCGGTCGAGCTCCGGCCCGGCGGCGGTGCGAAGATCGCCCGCTCGGCCGGCGTCTCGGTCCAGCTGGTCGCCAAGGACGGGCCGTACGCCCAGTTGCGGATGCCCTCGGGCGAGATCCGCAACGTCGACGTGCGCTGCCGCGCGACCGTGGGCGAGGTCGGCAACGCCGAGCAGTCGAACATCAACTGGGGCAAGGCCGGCCGGATGCGCTGGAAGGGCAAGCGCCCGACCGTGCGAGGTGTGGCGATGAACCCGATCGACCACCCGCACGGTGGTGGTGAGGGCAAGACGTCCGGCGGCCGGCACCCGGTCAGCCCGTGGGGCCAGGCCGAGGGCCGGACCCGGCACCCGAACAAGCCGAGCGACAAGATGATCGTCCGCCGCCGGCGCACCGGCAAGAAGCGCTGACAGGAGAGGCGAAAACCATGCCGCGCAGCTTGAAGAAGGGTCCCTTCGTGGACGGCCACCTGATGAAGAAGGTGGAGGTCCAGAACGAGAAGGGCACCAAGAACGTGATCAAGACCTGGTCCCGTCGATCCATGATCGTTCCGGACATGCTGGGCCACACGCTCGCCGTGCACAACGGCAACAAGCACATCCCGGTGTTCGTGACCGAATCGATGATCGGCCACAAGCTGGGCGAGTTCGCACCGACCCGGACCTTCCGCGGTCACGAGAAGGACGACCGCAAGGGCCGCCGTCGCTGACGGCAGCGTCAAGAATCGAAGGGACTCTCGAATGGAAGCCAAGGCGCAGGCACGGTACGTCCGTGTCACGCCCCGCAAGGCACGCCGTGTCGTGGATCTGATCCGTGGCAAGCAGGCCGGCGAGGCGGTGGCGGTGCTGGAGTTCGCCCCGCAGGCTGCGAGTGAAACGGTGCGCAAGGTCGTGCAGAGCGCGATCGCCAACGCACGGACCAAGGCCGACCGGGCCTCGGAGCCGTTCGACGAGCGCAGGCTCGTGGTCCAGGCGGCCTATGTCGACGAGGGCCCGACCATGAAACGGTTCCGGCCGCGGGCACAGGGCCGGGCGTACCGGATCAACAAGCGGACCAGCCACATCACGGTCGTGGTGGGCGAGACCGCGGTCAGGACTCCGGTGGCGAGCAAGAGCGCCCCCGCGAAGAAGGCGGACGCCGGGGCCTCGGCCTCGACGGCGTCTGCGAAGAAGGCCTCGGCGGCCAAGCAGGCCGCCGCGTCAAGGGAGGGGACCCGCTAGTGGGCCAGAAGGTCAACCCGCACGGGTTCCGGCTCGGCATCACCACCGAGCACAAGAGCCGGTGGTTCGCCGACAGCACCAAGGCCGGTCAGCGCTATCGCGACTACGTGAAGGAAGACGTCGCGATCCGCAAGCTCATGTCCAAGGGCATGGAGCGCGCCGGGATCAGCAGGGTCGAGATCGAGCGCACCCGCGACCGGGTCAGGGTCGACATCCACACCGCGCGGCCGGGCATCGTGATCGGTCGCCGTGGCGCCGAGGCGGACCGCATCCGCGGTGAGCTGGAGAAGCTCACCGGCAAGCAGGTGCAGCTGAACATCCTCGAGGTGAAGAACCCCGAGGTGGACGCCCAGCTGGTGGCGCAGGGCATCGCCGAGCAGCTGGCCAGCCGGGTCTCGTTCCGGCGGGCCATGCGCAAGGGCATGCAGTCCTCACTGCGCGCCGGCGCCAAGGGGATCCGGGTGCAGTGCTCGGGTCGCCTCGGCGGCGCGGAGATGAGCCGCTCGGAGTTCTACCGCGAGGGCCGGGTGCCGCTGCACACGCTGCGCGCGAACATCGACTACGGCATCTACGAGGCCCGGACGACGTTCGGCCGGATCGGTGTCAAGGTCTGGATCTACAAGGGCGACCTGACCCAGCGCGAGCTCGCTCGTGAGCAGGTCAATGCTCCGCGCGCCCCTCGTCGCGAGGGTCCCGGCGGGCGGGGCGACGGCCCCGGAGGG
>JBAPWU010000561.1:0-1946 GCA_049283855.1 Kineosporiaceae bacterium | reverse complement strand
GTCCCGCCCGGCGCATCCCCCACGTCGTCCTCGTCGTCCCCGTCGCGGCCCCCGTCGTCGGCGGCGTCGAGGTCCGCGTCGGGGTCGGCGACCCCGACGGCCTCGGCGAGAGTCGTTCCGACGCCGGAGCCCCTTCCCGGCGCGCGGGTCTCGGTCACCGTCAGGGTGCCGGTGCTGGCCCGAATCCTGGACGGCGGCGCCTACCACGCCTCCGATCCCGGCGACATCGAGGTGGTCACGTTCCACCTCACGGTGGCCGACGGGCAGTGGCGGATCAGCGACCCGGTCGACGGTGTGATGATCTCGCAGTCGGACTTCTCGGCCACGTTCGGCGACCTGCCGCTCTACTTCCCGGAGAACACCGGGCGCTGGCTGGTGCCGGACGTGCGCTGGTTCCCGCTCACCTCCTCGCTCACCGTGGTGGTGGACGCGCTGCTGGACGGGCCGTCCGGGTGGCTCCAGGGCGCCGTCACCTCAGGGGCTCCCAGCGGAACCGCGCTCACCGCGAACGGGGTGCGCAGCTCCGCCGGATCGGTGATGATCGACCTGACCCGGGGGGCCCTGGCCGCGGGGCCGGCCCAGCGGCAGGTGCTCTTCGCCCAGTTGAAGGCCACCCTGAACGAGGCCGCCCGGCTGCTGGGCATCGCCACCGGCGATCTCACCGTGACGGTCGAGCAGGCTCGCTACGAGATCCCGCAGACCACGGCGGCGATGCCGCGTCCCGCCGACGAACTCGGGCTGGACGCGCGGCCGGTGGTGCTCGACACCCAGAACCGGTTGGCCCGCCTCGACGGGTTGCGCTCGGCCCCGGTCCCCGGCCTCGCGGCCCTGCCCGCCGACGCCACCCGGCCGGCGGTCAACGCCGACGGCACCGCGTTCGCCGCCCTGGTCGCCGGCGGCTCCAGCCTGCTCACCCTGTCCGCCCAACAGGCCCCCCGCCAGACGCTCCTGCCCGGCTCACTGACCGCCCCCTCGATCGACCTGTACGGCTGGGTGTGGACCTCACCGACCCAGTCCGCCGGCACCGTCTTCGCAGTCCGGGGCACGCAGACTGTCGCTGTGCCCGGCAAGTGGCTGGCCGGGTACCAGGTCCGGTCGGTCCGGATCAGCCGGGAGGGCACGCGGGCGCTCGTGGTGGCCGGCCGATCGGGGCGCTCCTACGCCTTCGTCACGGCCGTGGTCAGGGACGAGGCGGGCCGGCCGACCGGGTTCACCGACCCGCCGCTGCGGCTGGTCTCGGATCTGGTCGGGGCCCGGGACGGCGCCTGGCTCGACGCCCGCCGGATCGCCGTCCTGGGCACCCGGCCCGCCGCGCCCGAGCAGCGGGTGTGGCTGGTCCAGATCGGGGGCGAGGTGAGCGCCGGCGTGGCGGCGCCGGAGGCCCTGACCATCACCCTGGGCAGCTCCCAGTACGAGCTGTGGGTGCAGACGGCCGAGGGCGCCGCCTACCTGGCCGGCTCCGACTTCCCGCGGCTGCCCGGGGTGCGTTGGCCCGCCGTCCCCGGCTGATCCCCGGCTGCTCCCCGGCCCGGTTGTCCACAGGGCCCCGCCCGGGCCGCCCGGGCGCCGTCCGCATCGGTCAGGGTGGGAGGATGCCCGTCGCCCCCCTCCTCGCCTCGCTGTTCCGGCCGCTGCTCGACCTGGCGCTGCCGGTGGACTGCGCCGGGTGCGCCCTCGACGGTGTGGCCCTGTGCGCGCCGTGTGCGGCGCTGCTCGACCGCCCGGCGTCCCGGCCCGCCCTCGGCGAGGCCCAGCAGGTCCTACTCACCGGTCTCGCGCTGTCCTCCTGCGCCCGCTACGAAGGGTCCACTGCGCGGATCGTGCACGTCTGGAAGGACGGCGGGAGGCGGGATCTGGGCGCCCCTCTGGCGACGGTCCTGGCCCGGGCGGTGGCCGGCCTCGGCCCGCTCGGGCCCGGATCGGGCCCGGTGGTGCTGGTCCCCGTG
>JBAPWU010000560.1:0-2093 GCA_049283855.1 Kineosporiaceae bacterium | reverse complement strand
GGCGGCGATCGCCTCGGGCTCGGGCAGCCGCCCGGGCCCGGTGTCGGCGCCGGTCAGCCGGCCACTGGCAGGGTCGAGCACGACCACGCCCCGCGCCCGCAGGGTGGCCACGTTCGCCACGGTGGCCGGGTGCTCCCACATCTCGGTGTGCATCGCCGGGGCCATCAGCACCGGGCACCGGGCGGTGAGCAGGGTGGAGGTGAGCAGGTCGTCGGCCATCCCGTGCGCGGCCCGGGCCAGCAGGTCCGCGGTGGCGGGGGCGACGACGACCAGGTCGGCCTGCTGCCCGAGCCGCACGTGCGGCACCTGGTGCACGTCGTCCCAGACGCCGGTCGCCACCGGATGCCCGGACAGGGCCGCCCAGGTGGGCTCGCCGACGAAGCGCAGCGCGGCCGCGGTCGGGACGACGGTGACGTCGTGCCCCGACTCGGTCAGCAGGCGCAGCAGCGAGGCGGCCTTGTAGGCGGCGATGCCGCCGCTGACTCCGAGAACGACGCGACGGCGCGCCTCAGAGCTCAATGACTCACGCCTCGAAGGGCTCAGCCACGAGCAGCCCGGCGTTGATCTCGCGCAGGGCCACCGAGAGCGGCTTCTCCTGCACGTGGGTCTCCACCAGCGGGCCGACGTACTCCAGCAGGCCCTCTCCCAGCTGGGAGTAGTAGGCGTTGATCTGGCGGGCCCGCTTGGAGGCGTAGATCACCAGCGCGTACTTCGAGTTCGCGGCCTCGAGCAGGTCGTCGATCGGGGGGTTGGTGATGCCTTCGGGCGTCGCGGTGGTACCGGACACGCAGTGTCTCCCTACCTGGTGGTGACGGGGTGCGGCGCGCCTTCCTGCGGGCGCAGTCCCATGCAGTGTACGAGTTCGTCGGCCGCGGCGTGCACATCGTGGTTGACGATGGTCACGTCGAACTCCGACTCGGCCGCCAGCTCCTCGCGGGCCGTGGCCAGCCGGCGCTCGCGTTCGGCCCGATCCTCGGTGCCTCGCCCGACCAATCGGCGGACCAGTTCGTCCCACGAGGGCGGTGCCAGGAACACGAACAGGGCCTCCGGCATCCGCTCGCGCACCTGCCGGGCACCCTGCAGATCGATCTCCAGCAGGGCCGGCCGGCCCGCGGCCAGGACCTCCATGACCGGGCGTCGCGGCGTGCCGTAGCGGTTGACACCGTGCACGACGGCCCACTCCAGCAGTTCGCCGGCGGCCACCATGCGATCGAACTCCGCGTCGGAGACGAAGTGGTAGTGCTGACCGTCCACCTCACCCGGACGACGCTCCCTCGTGGTCGCCGAGACCGACAGCCACACCTGGGGGTACCGCTCGCGGATGTCCGCGGACACCGTGCCCTTCCCGACCGCGGTCGGGCCGGCCAGCACGGTCAATCGAGTTACCCCCGGTGCGCGCTGCCCCACCGTCGGCGGGTCAGCGGGAGAAACGCTCGACGAGCGCGGCGACCTGGTTCGTGCCCAGGCCCCGCACCCGGCGCGACTCGGAGATCCCGATGTCGGCCATGATCTGACGAGCGCGCACCTTGCCGACGCCCGGCAGGGCCTCCAGCAGGGCCGAGACCTTCATCTTGCCGATGACCTCGTCCGCCTGGGCCTCGCGGATCACGTCACCGAGGGAGGCCTGGGAGTGCGTCAGCCGATTCTTCACCTCGGCACGCGCACGCCGGGCGGCGGCAGCCTTCTCCAGCGCGGCTGCGCGCTGTTCGGGAGTCAAGGGGGGCAGTACCACTCGGTCACCTCGGTCGATGGTGGTCCGTCGTATCGATCGCTGACGTCGAACCTACCCACTCGCGCCGCCGTGCGGCAACGCGCACGCCGCACCGAGCGCGATCACTGGCCGCCGAGCGCCGAACGGCCGTCCCACCCGCCACCCGCCCCCGCCCCCGCGCCCCGGATGGGCACAACGTCACGCCGTGCCCGGCCGATGGGCACAACGTCACGCCGCGCCCGTCGGGGATGGGTGTGATGCCGCACGCTCGGCGGGGCGTGCTGGCCCAAGGTGACGGGCAGGGGCTGTGTGGACACTTCTCGGGCTGTGTGGACACTTCTCGGGCTGTGTGGACACTTCTCGGGCTGAAATGGCCGTTTCC
>JBAPWU010000559.1:0-17164 GCA_049283855.1 Kineosporiaceae bacterium | reverse complement strand
GCGGTGGCCACGGTGGTGGACGAGGAGGGGCACTGCCACCTGCCGGGGCCCCGCCGACCGCTGCCGGCGCGGTCGCAGCACGCCCTGGACACGCCGCTGGGCCCAGACGACGACCCGTCGGCGGTGGCCTGGACCGTCCTGCTGGGGGCGGCCCGGGCCCGCTGGCGTCACCGTGACATCGCTGCCCTGGTCGCCGCCTCCCCTGGCCTGGAGCACTTGCGTAGCGCCCGGGTGGCCCCGGCGTTGGCCCACCGGGTGGCCCGCCCGGCGGCCGAGCAGGCGGCGCTGGTGGCCCGGCAGTGGGCTCAGGCGGTGGCGCACGTCGCCGGAGCCGCTGAGGACGGGCCGACCGGGGATGACCCGACCTTCCCGGTCCGGGTGGATGCGGTCCTGGCGGCAGTGCGGGCGGTGCAGGCCCGCGCCGATGTCTGCCCGGGACGCTGGGCTCGCCCCGGCGGGGCCGCCGACCGGCGGGTCCTGGACCAGGCCTGCGTCATCGCGTTGAGGGCCGTGCGCAGGGAGGTCGCCCTGGACATCCGTTCCCTGGCCGGGGCCACCGGCGTCAGCCGGGAGACCTGCCGGGCCGCGCTGCTGCGCCTGGCCGAGGACGGCTGGCTGAGCCAGACCCTGCCCAGCCGGGGCCCGTTCGCTGCGGTCTGGGCGCTGCCGGCGCCGGTCATCGACCTGCGCGAAAACGCCGATCCCGGTTCATCCACAGAGCAGGTGTACCGAGGTCGGTCACACGTAGTCCCGCCCCCCGCAGATCCCTCCCTGACCCCGCTCCCCCACCCACCCCGCGCGGGACCCGGGCGGGAGGTGGCGCGGTCAGCGTGGCTGCACCGCCTGGGATCGCGGTTGTCCAGCCAGGCTCATGACGTGTTCGTCCGCGATGGCCTCGGGCACGACCCCGGACGCGTGTACGGAGGGTTGGTGTCACTCGGCCCGACCGATCCGGACACCCTCGCCGCTCGGTTGGGCTACTCCCCCGCCCGGACGCGCGCTCTGCTGCAGGTACTGGCCGGGCATCGCCTGGCCCGCCCCGGCCGCGGCGGACGCACGTGGCACGCCGGTGCCGGGCGACACTTGGTGAGTGCTGCGACCGTCCTGGGAGTGCGCGGGGTCCTGGCCGAGCGGGTCCGTCGCTCGGCGGCGGAGCGGGCCGTGTGGGCGTGGTGGCTGTCCGAGCTGGAGTGGATGCACACCTCGGCTGATCAGCGGCCCCGCTACGGGCGCCGTGGGCGACGCCCCAGCCCCGGGCAGGCAGCGCTGCCGTTGCCGATGCCGACCGGGGTACGCGAACGCCACGGTGCCTACCCCCGCGGCCGCGACACCCGCGCCGACCACCGGCAGGCCCGCACCGCGCTCGACCCGGGGTACAGCGGCGCCGCCTGAAAGGAAGCCCCCTCTCCCCCAGCGCCGGGAGTCAGCCGGCGGTGCTCGGCACCGCCAGCGGCGTGATCCGCCCCGACGTCCGGGGGCTCGTCCGGGAGTGAAGAGTCCACCCCGGGGCTCCGGCTCTCCCCCAGCTCGGCGTGGCGGAGAAGCCGGGACGAAGGATGTGGCGGAGAAGCCGGGACGAAGGATGGGGTCGGGCCTGGCCCCAGAGGTGAGCTTCGGCAAGCCCCCAGTTATTGGGATACCCCCAGGGCCAGGCGGCACCATGGGGCGGCCCCCGGACCAGCCAGGCCACGACCTAGCGTAGGCGACGCTTGATCTCAGCGACGTCCGCCTCCAACGCCGCGATCCGCTCCTCCTGCGTCTGCGCCCGCCGGCCCGGCGCCGGCAGGACCTCCACGACGTAGGTCCCCGTGCTGGGGCGAGACACCAGCAGCCCCCGCGCCTCCAGCTCGGTAATGGCGGCGCTCAGGGTGTCCACCGATGTCTGGTGTGTGCGGGCCAGCTCGTGACGGCCAGGGAGTTGCCCACCTGTTGCGTACTCCCCCGACCTGATCTGCGCCTCGATGGCGTCAGCGATCAGCCGGGGCTTCGAGAGGCGTTCTGGCACGAAGCACATGATGCCCGACCCTCAGCCGCATGCGCCCTGGTGTCGGCGGCACCCGGGAGGACCCCGACCTAGACCGTACTAGTATGGTGTAGTACGGTAGGCCACGTCAGGGACCGCTACAGGAGGCCGGGAATGACCACCACGACGCCCAGACCGCTACTTGCCACCCTCGATCAGGCGGCCACCGCCCTGGCCGTATCGGTGGACACCATCCGCGAACTGATCGCCCAGGGAGAGCTCACACCGCTGCGACTACGGGGCTCCGGCAGGCAGCGCTTCATGGTCCGGGTCCGCTGGGACGACATCCACGCCTACGCCAACACCGGGGCCGACACATGAGCGGGGATGCTGCCGCCCTGCTCCGCCAGGTCGCGGCCGCGGGACTCTGCGCCCAGACCGACCCCGAAGCCTTCTTCCCTGACAAGGGCGGCTCCACCCGCGAAGCCAAGCGCATCTGCCTCTTGTGCGAGGTGCGCTCCGACTGCCTGGACGCCGCTCTGGCCAACGGTGAGGCCTTCGGGATCTGGGGCGGCCTGTCCGAACGCGAGCGGCGTCGAGTCAAGAAGGTGGCGGTGTGAACGACCCCTGGTCATACGTCACCGGGGTGGCCTGGTGCGCAGGCCTGGCGTGGGCACTGTCCCGACCCGGGCAGCACGACCGGCCCCAGCCCCAGGCACAACCACAACCACAACAACGGACCGAGGCACCGGTCACGGTCGTCGTGGAGCCACCCCAACCAGGGCGGGCGATCGAGTCGTGAGCACCCACCCGATCCGGAAGACCAAGCCAGTGATCGTGCACCGGACGACGTTCTGGCAGTTCGTCACCTGGCTGCTCATGGCCTGGGTGGAAGGCAGACAGGCCAAACCGCGGCAGTACGTCGTGTCGACAGCCGCCGGCGCCGCCGTGGTGACCGCATCGTCCCCGCAGGCCGCAGCTGCAGCTGCCGTCGCCGCCGACCGTGGCCGCACCACCGGGAAACCGAGCACCACCAGGAAGCCGAGCACCACCAGACCCACGACAGGAGAGCAACCGACGATGACCACCACGAGCGGGTCGACGACCGGGGCCAAGACCCGACGCACGTTCCGACCCAAGTCCCAGGCAACCCAGGGAACCACCCCCCGCAACGGCAGCGGGGTGGGCGAGACGTTCGAGACCCTCCCCGCCCTCGCCGCATGGCTCGCCGCCGCGACCGGCCAGATCGAGGACGCCCTGGCCGAGCTCGAACGGCTCCTGTCCATGACCCGCACGATCACCGACCGCCTCGACGGGTGGCGCGCCGACGACGACCTGATGGCCCAGTTGGCCGAGGTCGAGTCCGCGACCCCGGCGCCGGCCGTGTTCGCCGAACTGGTTTCCGCCGTCGACACCGCCGCCGCCACCGCGGCGTCGCACATGGCCGCGATGAGTGAGGCCCCGACCACGGGCGCCGAGGGCGACGTAACCCGGTTCACCGAGTAGGAAGAAGGGGACGACCACGATGGGGTCCAGCACGAGGACCGGGCGGGTGGGTGCCCGGGTAGCGACCAGCGTCGGGCGGGCCACCCTCGGCCTCGCGCTGGGCGCCAAACTCACCACCGAACGGAAGCTCCGCGCCACGTTCGCGCCCTGGTGGATCGCGTTCGCCGTCATCGTGTCCTCCATCTGGCAGTTCCAGAGCGCCATCTGGTGGGCCGCTGTCGCCGCGATCGCCCGCGTCAGCGCCGACCGGTGGGCCGGGCCAGGGCACGGCATGTCCACCGTCGAATGGCACCTGCTGTCTCTGGCCGCGTCCTGCGGCGGCGCCTGGTGCCTCGCCCGCCCCTACGTCCCCTGGTCGTGGGCGCTGCTCACCCTGGCGATCGGGACCGTCGGCATCGGGATGCCGTGGTGGCAGGGCCGCCGGGTGCGCACCCCCGACCATGAGCCGGAACCCGTGGGGCCCCCGAAGTTCGTCGTGGCCTGGTACGAGCGGATCGTGCCCGCTGTCCCCGCTCTCGACGGGGCCTGGCTGGAATGGGACCAGGAGGAGGGGGCTGGCGCGATCGAGCTGGACAAGGCCCACGCCGACGACGCCGTGAAGCTGGTCGGGGACGCTGAGGCAGCTTTGAACGCGGTGCCCGGGACCATCCGGTTCTGGCGGGACCGGGGCGACAAGGCCCGGGTGCTGCGGGTCGCCTTGGTCCGCGACATCGTGAAGCGCGAGGACGAGGTCCAGTACTGGACGGGTCCGACGCTCACCGACGATGGGAAGGTCCACGGCGGCGACACGATGGACGGCCGGCGGGGCGTCGTGTCGAAGTGGCGTGACGGTGGCGCCGCGTTCGGGGCCGTCCTGGGTGGCCCAGGGTCCGGCAAGGGCGGCGCGTCCCGCTGCCTGATCCTCGAAAGCTGCCTGTCGCCGCGGGTGTTCACCATCGTGATCGACGGGAAGATGGGCGGGCAGGGGCTGCCCGAGGTCCGCGACGGCGTCGACATCTACGCCCTGGGGGACGACGCCGCCAACGTCATCGCCCTGGTCTACAAGATCATGCAGGTCAGGGCGTACCGGTACGGCGCATCGGGGGAATCTCGATGGACCCCGCTACGTGACCCCCTGATCGAGCTGTGGATTGACGAGTTCCCGATCGTGACCCGCACCGCGGGCTCCGTCGCGATGACGCAGCTGGAGGAGATCATCGCCGCAGGCCGGTCCGCCGGGGTCAGCGTGTGGGTGCTCTCCCAGCGCGGCGACGTCCAGTCCCTCGGCAACCGGCCAACGATCCGCGCCAACCTGTTCGGCGCCGGCACCGTCCTGGCCGGCATGACCGGGGACCGGAACACCAACTCCCACGCCGTCCAGGACTGGGCAGACCTCGGGGTCTCCGCCGCCGACCTACCCAAGGTCGCGGGTCACATGCTGATCCTGTCGAAGATCGACCCGCAGCCGCCGACCGCGGTCCGGTTCCGGTACCTCCCATCCCGTGCCGAGGTTCAGGAGGAAGGCAAGGAGGCCCCGTACGGCGTCGCTGAGGACTGGTTCGCCAAGGCAGTGCAGGCGCCGCTGCACCCCGAGGACGCGGCGATCGTGGACGAGCTGATGGAGCCCGCGACCCCGACCCCCACGGCGACGCTGACCCGTGAGCCACCAGCGGGCGGCACCGACGAGGCTGATTCGGCGTGGCACGCCCCGCTGCCGCCGTCCCCTGAGGCCGCCAACATCCCCGACGGGGAGCCCGACTGGGCCGCCCAGTGGGGGGTGTCAGATGGGGTGTCGCCAGGGGTGTCAGAACCGGCTGATACCCCCCCGCCTGCAGGCACTACGCGCGCGCGTGTGGGTGACACCCCGCCACCCCGACACCCCGACACCCCCCCGACGCTCCCCGACCGGGTGCACGCCTACCTGGTCGACCGTGGCCCGACCCGCCGCGGCGACATCGCCAAGGCCCTGGGCGCGTTGCCGGCGAACGTATCCCGGGCGCTGCGCCGCCTGAACCGAGCGGCCCGAGCAGTCAAGAACGCCGAAACCGACGAGTGGAGCGCACTGTGACCCCCACGCCACGCCGGGACCTCCTCGCGGTCGCCGCAGTCGTTCTTGCGGCCGTCGCATTCGCTGGGTCGTTCAGCCATGTCCGGTCCGTGGTCGCTGAGAACGGTCAGGACGGGTGGCTTTCCTGGGCTATCGCCGCGATGCCCGAGGTGTCGGTCCTCCTCTCCATCCTCAAGGTCCGCAGGGCCAGGACGACCGGTGAGCCGACGACATGGGCGTGGATCGTCGGCGGGTCCGCTGCCGCGTTCACCGTCGCCGCGAACCTCGCCACCGCCACACCGACACTCTGGGGGTACGTCGTGGCGGTGTGGCCGGCGTGGGCGTCGATCGGGGCCGCCGGGATGTTGGAGTTCCGGCCCGCTGGCCGGGCCTCGAAGAAGGAGCAGGTCCATAAGACGGGTCGGGCCACCGAGCCGGACCGTGAGCGGACCGCCCCGCCCAGGCCAGCCCGGCCCCGGACCCCAGGCTGGACCGCACAGGTCGGGGCCGCACAGGTCCAGGACCCCGAGGACCAGATCCCGGACCGCGAGCCGGTTGACGTGTCGGACCTGGTCCTGGTCGGCCGTGCGGTCGCCGCGGACCTGGCTCGCGCGGGGAGACCCCTGACCCGGGCCGCCCTGATCGCCGGGGTCCGGGCCCGCGGCCACGGCTTGTCGACCGACCGCGCCGGTGCACTGCTCCGCGCGCTCCGCACCGCCCCCGACCCCGCCGCCGGTCTCGCACGGTGACTGGCCCCCTCCCCCGACCCCCCGCGGTGCCTGACCTCATCGGGGTTGGCTGCGGGCGAGGATGTCTGGGGGCAGTTCGTCGCCCCGGTAGCTGTGGGTGCGCCTCAAGTACTTCCGGTTCCAGTGGGCCTCGGCGGCGGCCGGGGCAGCGACGCAGGGGTCGACGATCTCAGGATCGGCTGGGTTCGACCTCAGTCCCCCGGGCCCTCGTTGGGGGTGAGGTAGAGCTCGAGTGCGGCGGTGACGAAGACGCTGCGGCCCGGGGCGCCGGTGGTCTGGACCATCTGGTCGATGATCGCGATGTCGTCGGTCGGGAGGCGCATGGTGACTTGGACCAGTGGCTCGGTGGGTGTTCGCCGACGCCGTGAGGGCGGGGTGCGGAACAGACTGGCGGCGGCTGTGTCGGTGGGTGTGAACAGCGTGCGGAGTTGTTCGTGGGTGGCATTGATCGCCATCAGGATGACACCGGTCTGTGACAGGTCGCCTTCGGCGTTGCGGAGTCGCTCGCGCAGCGAGATGGGCAGGTACACGACGACGGCGCGCATCGTGCCTGAGGTCGGGCGCGGGGGGGGTTCGGGGGTGGCCTCGGGGACGGGCCGGGGCTTATGGGTCTTGGGCTTGATGGCTTGGTGCGGTGGATCGACGTCAGGAGATGGCCCTGGAGCCGTGGGCTCGGGTGCCGGCCTGGAGGCCAACTTGCCGGCGAGGCTGCTTGCACGGTTCACCGGTTGGGGCGGGGCGAAGACACCCGAGAGGTCGCTGGGTGGAAGGCGAACCGGACGTTCCCCCAGGCCGCTCATGTCGGGATGCTCTCGGCCGTGACCAGACGGTCGAGGACCTGCTCGGCGAGACGCTGGTAGTCCTCGGCCACAGATGTGGCGGACGCGGCGACGATGTGTGTGTTGTCTGCCTGGGGGTTGCGGCGGCGTTCCCACCAAGGGGGTACCTCGCCGATGGCGGCCTCGAGTTCGTGGAACAGCTGGCCGCGTGAGCGGGCGTCCCAGGCGGCTGCCTCGGCGTAGCGGATGGTCGCTGACAGCATCTTCTCGTCGCCGCCGAGGTCGGTGATCAGTGCTTCTCGGGCCTGACGCAGGATGCGGCGGGCACCAGTGGTGGTGCCGAAGATCACGACGCCGAGGAGCTGGAGTTGGGGGTTGGCGGTGCGGGCTTCACCGAAGCGTCTGGCGACTTCGCGCAGCCCGGCACGGGAGGCATCATCTGTCCGGGTCGGGACGAGCAGCCATTGCCCCGCGGCTAGGGCACCGGCCTGCAGGACGTCGGATCCGGGTGGGCAGTCGATGATGACCAGGTCGTAGTCGACGGCGATGTGGGAGATGGACTGGGCGAGGGTGTCCCATGCACCGCGGCCGCGATTGGATCGGGACTGGAGCATGGCTGCGAGGTCGTGCAGGTGCTCTCCCCCGGGCACGACGTCCAGGCCGTCACGGACTTCGGTGATGGGTTTGGGTGCCACGCCCGTCAGCGCGGCGGCGGCGAGGCCCTGGCCCAGGTCGGACTGACCGGCCGATAGATAGCCCAGATCGATCCCGAGGTTCCCCTGAGGGTCCAGGTCGATGCCCAGACAGCGATAGCCCGCGGCCGCGAAGAGGCCGAGCAGGTTGGCGCTGAGCGAGGTCTTGCCGACCCCGCCCTTTCCGTTAGCGATCACGATGACGCGGGACACGGGAGGAGCGTGCCATGCCAAGCGTTGCGGATGGCACGCGACATGCAGACCAAGGCGTATCAAGTCTGCAGATAGCTGTGGATCGCACTACGTAAGGCTTGTCAGGCAAGGATAAATCCTTGAACAGGCATAGCAACGCGCATGACTATGCCTGTCAAGGCCTTACAAGGCATATTCCTGCCTTGCACAGCGCTAGTAGCGCTGGATAAGACTGCCACAAGGCTGTCACAAGGCTTAGGTACTGATGTCTGGCCCACTCCGAAGAGCAAAGGACTCTCCCCCTCACTTCTCGGGGGGGGCAGGGCGTGGGCCCGGGCCCGGGCCCCCGGGGGGCCGGCCGCTGGCTTCTAGGCTGCTGGCGGAGTGCTGCGGGCGAGTTGGGCCAGGACGCGCTGGACGTCGGCCAGGGGGACCAGAGCCTGCTCGCGCATTGCGGCCAGGCCGGCTTCGATGAGTTCGGCGGCCAGGACGGTGTGGCCGAGCCCTCGTTCGTCGGCGCGTTGCATCAGTTCCTGCATGACCGAGGACGGCAGGCGCAGCGACATGCCGACCTTGGCGGTAGCCGAGATCGGCGGCATGAGCTCCGGCTCGGCATCGCGCAGCACGTCACTCAGGTCGGAAGTGAAGTCGAACTGTGGCTCGCTCATCGTGGACCTGCCTCTCGCACCTTCAGGTAGCTGGCGATCTCGGGTTGGGTCATCTCCCGTGCAGCGACGATGTCCCAGACGTCCGGTTCGAGGTCGGCCTCCGTCACCAGGATCAGCAGGTGGCGACCCGCATCAGTGGGTCCGGCTACCACCATCGACTGATCACCTACCCGCATGAACAGGCGGGCGGCGGAATCCAGGACCTCGAAGATCTCCAGTGGGGTGATCCCGTGCTGCTGGGCGTTCCTGAACCCGGCGGTGGTGACGTTGTACTCGCCTCGCACAATCTCACCGTATCACGGATGTGATACAACAACGAATCGATGACGAAGAGCCAGAAGGCTCTGCACCGATGATGATCCTGCAACCTCGAAGGTCATCCTCACCTCGGTGGCCAGCCCAACACCCTGTGCCGCCGTGGTGGCCAGCGCAGGGGACCCCGAACCCCGAACAGACGGTGGGCCTAGGGTCGCTCGAGTGGAGGTCGATCCGGAGGCGCTACGGGCGGCTCGTGTGGAGGCGGGGTTCACGCAGGCGGAGGTGGCTCGGCGGATTGGGGTGGCCGGGGGGGAGCGGGTTTCGGAGTGGGAGCGTGGGCGGTCCAGCCCGCGTCCGGCAACCGTGGTGCAGCTCGCCGTGGTCCTGGGTGTCGATGTCTCGCGTCTGGTCCCTGCCGTGGAGGTGGGGGGCCTGGCCGGTCTGCGCCGGCGCGCTGGCTTGAGCAGCAGGGAGCTTGCTCGTCTCGCGGGCGTGCCGTTGGCCACTTTGCTGCGCTGGGAGCGCCAGGGCACGGCCAGACGCCCGCAGCTCGCTGTTGTCACCCGATTGGCGCAATCCCTGTCAGTGAGTACTCACAGTGTCTACGCAGCGTTGGAAACGACTGGCCGGACCGAAGATCCGTGACGATTAGTGATATCCCGCCGCATTACGGCTCGGCTAGGGTGCACGACACGGCATCGCTCGAATGGCCCCGGGCAATGCGAGACGCGCACTAGATGGTTCACTACCACTAGTGCGTTTGGCTCGTCTCTAACGGGGGTGACGCGAGTGGCTGGTGTCGACGCAGGGGGTTGGTACACCCCGGTGCTGACGCGCCGATCCTCCTCGGCTATCGCGGTGTGCAGCTCGTGGCCGGCCGAACCGTCGGCGGGCGGGAGTTCGAGGTCATCGGGCCAAGGCCATCACGACAGGGGCGAGCAGTGCCCCCGCGGTGATGCCGGGGCCGGCCGCCAGCGGCGTCGTCGTGGTGCCACGTCCACGGAGCAGGGTGTAGCTCGAGGCGGCGATGCCGATCAGGGTCATGAGCGCGACGGCGACGCAGACCGTGGGCACCGAGACGGCTCCCAGCACGAGCCCGACACCGGCGAGGAGTTTGACGTCGCCCAGGCCGACCTGGCCGGTGATGATCCCGAGGACGAGCGAGATGCCGGCGAGGGTCAGCGAGCTGGCGAACGCGGTGGTGACGGTGGCCGATTCGATGTGGTGCAGCGCCAGCAGTACGGCCAGGGTGCTGGCGAAGACCGCGTAGGACGGCAGGGTCACGGCGTCCGGGATGCGGTGCACGTCGAGGTCGGTCTCGGTCGCGATGAGCCATCCGCAGGCCACCAGCACGGCAGCCGGCCATGCCGGAGTCCTGGGGGACAGGAGCGCCGTCCAGGTCGCGGCGACCACCGGGATCGCCGGGGCGAGCCACCACGCGCCGCGGCGCAGCCGGTGGCGGTCTGTGCTGCGTCGATAGCCGCGGACATTCAGCCGGATCGCGGCGGCCACCCCGAAAGGTGCTGTACCGCAGGCGATCGCCGCCACGGCCAGCGAGCTCATGGGCACACGTTCCCACAACGACTGCTTCTGGCTATTGATGAGGGAGAGATGTGAAGCAGGGATTGACTGGCTTGTGCGCGGCGGCGGCGGTGGGTCTGGTCCTGGCGGGATGTGCCGGGCCGAGCACGCCGTCGCAGAGCACGCCGTCGCCGGGCACGCCGTCCGCCTCGCCGACCGCGGACCCCACCCAGGTCCTCACCGACGCCGCGATCGAGGGCTACCACGCCGCCCGCAAGGTCCAGGCCGCCATCGAGGCCAACCCGCGGGCGCGGCTGGCCGACTACCCGCCCTCACTGCACATCACCGACGCCCTGACCGGTCAGGCCCTCGACCTGGCCGTCAAGGCAGGGACGGCCTATACGGCTGCCGGTCGGAAGGTCACCACCGAGATGGCGGGCAGCACCCCGACGGTCAAGAGCGTCGACCTCGCGACGAACACCGTGGTGCTGGTGCACTGCCCGTTGGACGAGCAGCGAACCGTGACTGTCAAGGGCCAGCCCATGCTCGAGGTACCGCCGTCGGGTCAGGCGAAACCGCCGAACCTCGTCACCTACACGATGCAACGCATCGATGCGCGATGGAAGCTCGCCCAGGTCAGTGCGGATGGGAGTCGCACATGCACCGCCGACATATGATCACCACCACGGTCATGCTCACCATGGCGGCCTTCCTGGGCTCGGGTCCCACCACGGCCGCGGCGAAGACCAAGCCTCCCTGCACCACTACCCCCACCGGTCTCGTGATCTGCGATGTGGCCAAGCCTGGGGTGCCGGGGGAGAGGGTTCCGGGATCTGGGGGCCGGGGGAGGACCCCTGTCGTCCCGCCGGTCTTCGACCCTTCGTGCCCGGCGGACCCAGCGAAACGGCTCTCTCCATGTACGCCGCTCGCGCCGGGGGTACCGGCGGGGCCGGTGGTGACGCCGGCTCAGGTGGGTGCGATGGCGGCCGCGGCACTGCAGTTGCCGTCTCCGACGGCGCACCGCTCGCCGGAGGATCACTTGCCGGATGGTCGCCCGAGCACCTATGTCAAGCTCCAGACGTGGTTCTTCGTCCCGGCCGCACAGTGGAAGCCGTTGTCGCTCACGGCGAGGGCCGGTGGGGTGACGGCGACGGCCACGGCGACCCCGACCCTGCTCGCCTTCGACCCGGGTGACGGGGCGGCCCCGGTGTCGTGTGTCGGTCCGGGCCGGGCGTGGGTGTTCGGGCAGGACCGCAACTTCGATGTCGCCCCGGGGGGTTGCTCGTACGCCTACCCGCGGTCCAGTTACGGCTATCCGGGCGGGATGGTCACGGCCCGGTACTCGATCACCTGGGCGATCCGCTGGGCCGGTACCGGTAGGGCAGCCGGGGTCCTACCCGATGTGGTCACGACGTCGACCGCCGCGTTCGCGGTGGCCGAGGCACAGGCGGTGGTGCAGTGAGTCCGGTCCGGTCCAAGCGCAGGAGCGGGTCGCAGGTGGTGGGGCCTGCGACGAAGCAGGTGCCGGCGGCTCCGGCGGTGCGGCAGGCCGCTGCCCCGCGGCAGTGGTCGCCCAAGGCGTTGCTGGGGGCGGCCTTGTTGGTGGTGCTCGGGGGGCTGTTGGTGATGGTGGCGCTGCCGGCGTACGCGAACCGTGTGAACGTGGTGGTGCTGGCCCGCCCGGTCAGGGCCGGCCACGTCCTGGTCGCCGATGACCTGCGGACGGCGAAGGTCGCGGCCGGCGCCGATGTGTCCACGGTGCGGGCGGCGGCCCTGGGCACGGTTCTGGGCAAGATGGCCCGCACCGACCTGTCGGCGGGGGTGTTGGTGTCGCCGTCCCTGGTCGCCGACAGCAACGGGTTCGTCGCCGGACAAGCCTTGGTGGGCCTGGCGTTGAAGACGGGCCAGCTGCCCGCAACGGGGGCATCGGCCGGGCAGCGAGTGTCCATCGTGGGCACGCCGGGGACGGGGAGCGGTCAGACCTCGCCGTTGGCGGGGGCCTCGTTCTCCGCGGTGGTGGTCTCTGCCGGGGTCAAGGACCCGGCGACCGGGCTGAGCGTCCTGGACGTACGGGTCAGAGCGGTGGATGCGGCGAGCGTGGCCCGGCTGGCCTCGACCGGCAACCTGGCGGTGCTCGTCCTGCCGGCGGGTGGGTGAGCGGGGATGTTGACGGTGGTGGGGGCGGGCAAGGCCTCGCCCGGGGCCACGGCGGCCGCGATCGCATTGGCCCTGGCCTGGCCGCGGGAGGTGTTGTTGGTCGATGGTGACCCGGCCGGCGGGGATGTGCTGGCGGGGTTGCTGCCGGGCCGGGCCAGCGCAGACGCCGGACTGTTGACGTGGTCGGCGCAGACCCGCCGTGAGTCGGCGATGGACGCGGTCACCGCGATCCCGGGGCACGTCCTGTCGCTGCCCGAGGCACCGAATGTGTGGGTGATGCCTGGCGTGCAGTCCGCGGTCCAGTCCAGCGCGGTCGTGGCCGGTTGGGCACGGATCGCGCAGGCCCTGGAACGGGTGTCCTCGACGACGGGCCGTGACGTGATCGTCGACGCGGGCCGGTTCGGTGAATCGTCGTGCTGGCCGGTGGCTGCCGCCGCCGACCAGGTCGTGGTGGTGGCCCGGGGATCGGCCCGCAGCGTGACAGCGACCGTGTCCGCGCTGGAGCTGTTGACCCGCAAGATCGGTGACGCCGACCTGGCGGCACTCCTGGTGCTCCAGCGGGGACCGTATTCGCCCGCGCAGGTGGCCGCAGCGACCGGCTGCCCTCTGCTGGGGTGCCTCGGGTTCGATGCATCGGCCGCAGCAGTCCTCACCGAGGGCGCCGCCAGCGGTCTGGGCCGGTTGCGGCGTTCACGGCTCATGCGATCAGCGACACAGGTGGCCCGGTCCCTGGCCGAGCTCGGCGCGCGGGACGCCGCGACGTCGCCCCCTGCGGGTGCGAGCCGGTGGGCGCACGGGACGAGTGAGGAACGCGAGGAACACATCGATGGCTGAACGAACAGCGATGATCCCCGGCATGGCGGCGGCCCCGGCCGGCGGCGCCGCGGGTGTCGCCGCCCCAGGCGCCGGCGCTGTCCCTGGGCAGGGGTGGGTGAGCGAGCTCGACTACGCCCATGTCGATGAGCTGCGGGCCCGGGTGGCCAACCGTCTGGCCACCGATGAGCAGAGTGTCTTCGCGCGGCTGGACGATGAATCCAGGACCGAACTGATCGCGACCCTGGTCGTCGAGGAACTCCAGCAGTGGGTGCTTCACCGTCAGGCCCTGGGCCAGCCGGTGCCGACCGAAGACGTCGAGGACCAGATCATCGACGCCACGGTCGCCGCGACCGGTGGCCTGGGGCGGCTGCAGCCGCTGCTGGAGCGCACCGACGTGGAGGACATCTTCTTCTCCGGCCCGCATCCGACGATGCTGCGTCTGGCCTCGGGAGAGATGGTGGCGGGCCCACCGATCGGGTCCACCAACGATGACGTGATGACGCTGATGAAGCAGATCTCCTCAACGCTGGGCGGCGCCTCACGGGACTTCTCACCGGCGCAACCGTTGCTGGCTGTCCGGTTGAAAGCGGTCGGTGAGCTGGGGGCACGCCTGTCGGGGTCGATCGACGTCGTCCCGGCCCCGGCCGGCACCATCCGGATCCACCGCCACGCGGACTCCGACCTGGACACCCTGACCTCGATCGGGATGATCGACTCCCCGCTGCGGGCGTTCCTGCGCGCCATGGTCCACGCCCAGGGCAAGATCGCCATCTCCGGCGGCACCGGGTTCGGCAAGACCACGGTGCTGCGGTCCCTGGCGGCCGAGATCCCCCACAACCGCATGATCGTCACCATCGAGGACGACCGCGAGCTCGGCCTGCACGTACTCAAACGCAAAGACGCCTCCGGACGCGTCGTCACCGATGCCCAGGGGCAGGCCATCCCGCGCCGTCCGCCCGCCCTGGTGCGGGCCTACGAGGCGCGGCCGGCCAACTCCGAGGGCCGCGGCGAGATCACCATGGAGCACCTGGGCAAGCAGGCCCTACGGGACAGCCCCGACGTGATCATCTTCGGGGAGGCACGTGGCGGGGAGGTGGTCCAGCTTCTCGAGGGCGTGACCAACGGCGTCGGTGGGGTCATGTTCACCCTGCACGCCGAGTCCGCGGAAGGTGTCTTCGACCGGGTCGTGCAGCTGGTCCGCAAGGCGCATCCACCGCTGCCGGCGGACTACGCGTTGCGGGCGTTGACGTTCGTCGACGTGATCGTGGCGGTCCGCCGTGACCGCCGCCACCGCCGGTTCGTCTGCGAGGTGATCGAGGTGGCCTCCGGGCCGCTGGGGGAGAACGGGTACCCGCGCTTCCAGCGGATCTTCGCGCCCGGCCCGGACGGGCGGGCCGTCCCCACGGGACATCACCTCTCGCCTGCGTTGGCGGCCCGGCTCGAGGACGTGGGGTTCGACCAGTCGTGGCTGCGGCCGGAACAGTCGGACTGGCCGGACTGGGACGGCGACGTCGTCGTCTCTGAACGTTCCGGGCGGACCCGACCGGGGCAGTGGCGGTGAGCGCCCTGGCGGCGATGACGGCGGCCGGGGTGATGCTGGTCCTGGCCGGCCTGGTCTGGGGGATCGGGAGCATCCTCGGCTACGGCCGGACACCGCGACGTCCCGTACGGTCCCGGCTACGGATCTCGCGCCGCCACCTCACCGCGGCCGGTGCCGGTCTGGTGATGTTCCTCGCCTCCGGCTGGCTCCTGGCCGGGATCGGCGTGGCCTGGTGCGCGCTGATCGTGCCGCAGCTGTGGGCCGACAAGCGGACCGCGACCCTCATCGTCCGCCTGGAGGCGTTGGCCTCCTGGACCCGCCGGCTGGCCGACATGATGGCCTCGGGGGCAGCGAACTCCCTGGAGTCGGCGTTGTTGAAGTCCACGACGATGTGCCCGGCCGCGATCGAGTCCGAGGTCCGTCACCTCGGCGACCGGCTGGGGCCCCAAGGCACGGAGACAGCCCTACGGGCCTTCGCCGAAGAGATCAACGACCCCGCCGGGGACCACGTGGCGTCGGCCCTGATCCTGCGGGCACGCTCAGGGGGAGCGGGGCTGGCCCTGGTCCTGGGTGACCTGGCCGCCGACATCGAGGCCCAGGTCTCCAACCGCCGCCAGATCGAGGCCGACCGGGCCAAACCGATGAGCAACGTCCGGATGATCGTGGTGCTGACCGCGCTGATGAGCGTCGGCCTGGTCCTGTTCGGCGGGGACTACATGGCGCCGTTCCGGACCGTCACCGGTCAGCTGGTCCTGGCCCTGCCGATGGGCATGATGATCGCCTCCTTGCTGTGGATCCGTGACCTCACCCAGGCCGTCACCGGCCCCAGGTTCCTGTCCGCCGACCCGGGAGCCGCCCGGTGACCGCCCTGCAGCTGGCCGTCCTCGGCACCATGATCGCGGTGGCCGGGGTGATGGTGGCGGTGGCGGCGCTGCGTCCGGCGCCGCCGTCGCTGACCACGACGATGACCCAGCTCCGGGCGGCCCCGGCCCCGTTCCGGTATAGGGGGGCCGCGGTCGCGGTGCCGGTGGGCCGGCATGCGCGCGTCGAGACTGTGCTGGCCCGGATGTCGGGCCGGGTCCGTGACACCGACCTGGCGATCACCGGGAAGACCCGGGCACAGGTCACGGTGTCGCGGTTCGGCCTGTGCCTGGCGGCGTTGTTCACCCCCACCCTGTTCGGGGTGATGATGGCCGTGGCCGGGCTGACGATCCCGGTGGTCATGCCGGCCGGGGTGGGGCTGGCTCTGGCCGTGGTCGCCTGGTTCGTGCAGGAACAGTCGCTGCACGACGACGCGGAGAAGCTACGGGCCGAGTTCGTGGCCGCGTTGACGTCCTACCTGAGCCTGGTCGCCCTGGAACGCCAGGTCCGGGGCAGCCCGGTCGAGGCCCTCGAAGAGGCCGCCCGCCTGTCGCAGACCTGGCCGTTCCGCGCGATCTCCACCGAGCTCGTGCGGGCGGAGATGTCCGGGCAGGCGCCCTGGGACGGCCTACGAGACCTGGGGCACCGCATCGGCGTCGAACGGTTGCAGTCCCTGGCCGACATCGTGGCCGCGGCCGACGACGGCGCCGGGGTGTTCACCTCACTGCGGGCCGAGGCCCGCAGCCTGCGCGCCGCCGAGGCGGCCGATGCCCTGACCCGCGCCAACGTCGTCAGCGAGCAGCTCGGGCAGCCCCTGGCCATCCTCGCTCTGGCGAACCTCGTGCTGGGGATGCTGCCCGCCCTGCTCCGACTCCTCAACTCCTAGCCCCCCCGGCCCCTGGCACCTGTTTCCCGGAAAGGACACCGCGGCACCACCGTCCGGAACTCCATGGAAGGAAGAGGAAACCCATGCTCCCCAAGGTCACGTCTGGTTCACGCGCCCACCTCGACGTCCTGCGAACCCACGCGAGGGTGCTCGCCGTGCTGTTCGCCGACCGGTTCGGTGAGGACGGCGAACGGGGTGAGATCGCCTCGTCGGTCTGGTACATGGTGGGCCTGGTCCTGTTGGCCGGGATCGTCGTCGCCCTGATCACCGCGAAGATCCAGGGCAAGCTCGCCGGCTTGAACTGATGCGCGCTCCAGCGGTGCAGGCCCCTCGTGGGGCCGGCGGCGCGGTCGTGCACGGGTCCCTGCGGATGCTCGCGCGACGACTGGGTGATCCTGAGCGCGGCGCGTTCCTCATCGAAGCGGTGTGGCTGATGCCGGTCCTGGTGCTGGTGCTGTTCGCCGGCATCCAGTACGCGTGGTGGTACGACGCCGGCGCGACCTGCCAGGGCGCGGCCGCCGCCGGCGCCGCGGCCGCCGCCGCCATGTCC
>JBAPWU010000558.1:0-2254 GCA_049283855.1 Kineosporiaceae bacterium | reverse complement strand
GGGATGCCGGTGCGAACCGGTCCCCGGGGCGCGGGTCTCCGGGGCGCGGAACGGAGGATCTGCTGTGCTCATCGACTGCGACACCTGCCAGGTACGGGGGCCGGCGTGCGGCGACTGCGTGGTGACGGTCCTGCTCGGGCCGCCCGCCGAGATGGGGGTGGAACTCGACGGCGCCGAGCGCGCGGCGATCGCGGTTCTGGCCGACTCGGGGCTGGTCCCGCCGCTGCGCCTCGTCCCCGGAAGCTCAACGCACCGTGATGACAGTGTGAAGAGACACGCAACCGGCTAGCAGGTGACTGCGGTTCCGGACCGTTTGTGGGTACCGTCCGTCACATCTCCCGAAGCCGTCTTGGCGGCCCTCGGCCGAACGGCTAGGGTCGCGACGAAGATGTCACGGCATGGTCACGACGACCGGTCGCGACACGGCTGCCGGGGGGCCTGCTCGACGAACGGAGAAATGGCCCAGTGTCCCTGCACCCTCACGGGGATCGCACGGCCGGCTCGGCTCTGTCCAGGGCCGGGCGGCGGGGGATGGCGGTGGCGGTCATCGCTGTCCTCGCGCTGGCCGCCGGAGTGGTCGGCGCGTCGGCGGCGCCGAGCCCCGATGTCGCCACGGTCCGTCGCCAGGTCGAGGCCCTCCAGGAGGAGGCCGAAGCAGCGACCGAGACGTACAACGCCACCCGGGAGAAGCTCAAGACCGTCACCGTGCTTCTGCAGGCCGCCACGAGCCGCGTCGACCAGCAGAGGAAGCGGGTCGAGGAGGCGCGCGAGGCCCTCGGCAGACTGGCGGCCGAGACCTACAAGGCCGGCGATCTCCAGGCGCTGAGCATCTTCCTGGACGACGACCCGCAGGCCATGCTCGCCGCCACCGGACTGCGCTCGACGCTGAGCGACCGGCAGGCCGAGGCGGTGGCCGCCCTCGTCACCGCGCAGAAGCAGTTGAACGACGACCAGGCCGAACTGGCAGCCCAGCGCAAGCAGCTCACCGAGGAGACCGCCAGGCTCTCCACACTGAAGAAGCAGGTTCTGACCAAGCTGGCCGAGAGCCGTCGGCTGCTGTCCCGTCTCGACGGCACCCAGCGTCAGGCGATCACTCGGGTCAGCAAGACCCTCGACCGCGAGGCGTTGGAGAAACTCGGCATCACGGTGCCGGCGAACGGCATGCTGGACTGCGCCGACGTCGGGGTGGACGCGCCGAACGCCCGGGCACAGACCGCGATCAGCTTCGCCTGTGCCCAGCTCGGGAAGCCCTATCAGTGGGGTGGCGACGGCCCGGGCAGCTATGACTGCAGCGGCCTGATCATGGCCGCCTGGGATCGGGCAGGCGTGTCGCTGCCGCACAACGCCGCGATGCAGGCCCGCTACGGCACGCACGTCTCGGCCGCGTCGCTGCAGCCCGGAGACCTGCTCTTCTTCAACGGCTACAACCACATGGGGATGTACCTCGGCAAGGGCCTGATGATCCATGCGCCGCACACGGGTGACGTGATCCGGGTGGCGCCGGCCCGCCTCGCCCAACTCATCTCTGCAGTCCGGCTCTGATCCTTCCCGGGACGGCGATCCTGTCCGGGGCGGCCGCTGCAGCCAGCGCGAGCAGCGTCAGCGTCGCCACCAACCAGTACTGGTTGTAGAACGCCTGCTTGTTCACCAGGTTCGCCATGAGCAGCACCAGCCCCGCCCAGCCGAACAGCTCGGCGGGCTCCGGGTCGCGCCGGCGGATCACGGTGCATACGGCGGCCACGGTGGCCACGACGATCGCACCCGTGAGCCAGAACGGCGGAGTCCACCCAGTCTCGTTGATCGCGAGGAGATAGAGGCTGTCCGCGAAGCGCATCGGCGGGTAGCGGACCAGGAGCAGCACGGTGTCGTCGAGCATGGCTCGGGCGTCGGCGATCAGCCAGGGCAGTACCGCCAGGGCCGCCACCAGGGCGGTGGAAACGGCCCGTCGCATCCCGAACCGTGGCCAGACAGCGAGCAGCGGCAGCAGCAGTGCCAGGTGTTGCTTGCAGGCCAGACCCAGTGCCAGTAGCACGATGGCGCTGACCTGGCGCCGACGGGTGAGGGCGAGCGCCGCCAGGGCCAGGCAGGCGAACAACAGGGGTTCGGTCCAGGCCTGCTCCACCTGGGTGGCCGTGCCCGGCAGCACCAGGATCAGCGCAGCCAGCCCGGCAACGACCCGCACGTTCTCGGGCGCTGCCGCGCTGCGCCCGGCCAGGGCCCGCAGCGCGAGCGCCGCCACGACGGTGGCCGCGAC
>JBAPWU010000557.1:0-3356 GCA_049283855.1 Kineosporiaceae bacterium | reverse complement strand
GTCCGGGCCCGTGTAGGTGGCCCCGGGACCGGAGGCCGCCACCACGCCGAGCTGGCGATCGGCGCGCTGCGGGTCGGGCGCGGTGAGCGCGGTGATGCAGTCCGCCGCGCTGCTGCCGGTCTCCAGCGCAGCCAGGCCCAGGGGCTTGTAGGACAGGTTCGCCCACGCCTGCGTGGCCAGGGCTCCGACCCCGGCCTCGGCGGCACTGACCATGGCGGCCGCGGCCAGGTACTTCGAGGCCACGGCGACGCCCCAGGCCTGCCCGTCGCCCGAGCGGGCAACGATCGAGAAGGTCACCCGTGCGCGCCGGCGCTCAGTGCTCGACGGCGACCGGCGCGCCCTTGGGCTGGCCGATCGCGGCGAGAAGTTCGGTGAACCAGACCTGGTCGGTGTCGAACGCCTTGCCGCCCTTGATCCGCGGGAACTCGCACACCCGCAACGTGTTCTCCGCGTCCTCGTCCTCGCCGACCACGCCGCTCTCGCCCCGCATCGCGGCGTCCACCGCGAGGTCGGTGCACCGCTTGATCAGGGCCAGGTCCTCGGTATTCGCGGCCGCCGAGCGGGCGAAGTAGCCGCTCTTCTGCACCATCGTCTTCTCGGCGCCGACCAGCCCGGCGAACTGCTTGGCGAACCATGCGCCGGGGTTGATCGTGTCCAGCTTGACGTGCCCGAAGGCATCACGAGCCGGCTTCTCGCCGCGGGCGATCATCTCGTCGACGATGGTGGACACGCCGGCGCCCTCGGACAGGAAGATGTTCACGCAGCCCAGCTCGTCCATCACGGCCTTGAGACGCGCGGCCTCCTCGGCGAGGTCGAAGTCCAGCTCAGGCACGAAGACCGCGTGAACGTCCCAGCGACGCGCGTCGTTGCCGAAGCCGGCGAACTCCTGGGTGGCCAGCCACTCCCGATAGGTCGCCGCGGTGGCCGCGGTCAGCCAGCCGCAGTTGCGCCCCATCACCTCGTGCACGATGAGCATCCGTGGGTTGGAGGAGTGCTCGGCGATGATGTTCTCGGCGTAGACCGCGCCCTGCTCGGCGGCGGTCCAGGCGCCCAGGCTCTGCCGGATCGGGATCACGTCGTTGTCCACGGTCTTCGGCAGGCCGACCACCGTCAGCTCGTACCCGTTGCTGTGCAGGTAGGCGGCCAGGTCGGCGGCGGTGGTGTTCGTGTCGTCGCCGCCGATGGTGTGCAGGACGTCGACGCCGTCCTTGGTGAGCTGCTCGGCGGCGACGTGCAGCGGGTCCTGGCCCTCGGAGACCAGACCGCGCTTGACGCAGTCCTTGACGTTGGTCAGCTTCACCCGGCTGTTGCCGATCGGGCTGCCGCCGAAACGGTGCAGCAGGTGGGCCTTGGCCCGGATCTCGGGGGTGACGGTCAGGTAGCGCCCGCCGAGCAGCCCGGCGTAGCCGTCCAGATACCCGATGATCTCCACGTCCGGGGCGAGCTCGGTGTAGCGCTCGATCAGACCGCCCACGGCCGAGGACAAGCAGGGCGCGAGGCCTCCGGCGGTGAGCAGGGCGACGCGACGAACGGTCATGGCTGACTCCAACGACTCGAGCTGCAGTGTGGGGCCAAGCCTAGTGGGGGTGCATGGTGCCCTTCGACCGTCTGGGCCTGACCGATTCTGCGAGCAGATGACCGGTGGGTGACGAGTAGGTGGCGGGCCGGGCCGGTGAGGGTGAAGATGCGGCCATGACGTTCTCGGCTGCCGCGGATCGCTACGACCAGATGACCTATCGCCGGTGCGGGAGCAGCGGGCTGATGCTGCCTGCGGTCTCGCTCGGCCTGTGGCACAACTTCGGCGACGACGCTCCGCTGGAGAACCAGCGGGCCATCCTGCGTCGCGCGTTCGATCTCGGCGTCACGCACCTCGACCTGGCCAACAACTACGGCCCGCCCTACGGATCGGCCGAGGCCAACTTCGGTGCGATCATGGCCTCCGACCTGCGGCCGTACCGTGACGAGCTGGTGATCTCCACCAAGGCCGGTTACGACATGTGGCCGGGTCCGTACGGGAACTGGGGATCGCGCAAGTACCTCCTGGCCAGCCTCGATCAGTCGCTTGCCCGGATGGGCCTGGGCTATGTCGACATCTTCTACAGCCATCGGTTCGACCCCGAGACCCCGCTCGAGGAGACGATGGGCGCGCTCGATGCCGCCGTCCGCTCGGGCCGTGCCCTGTACGCGGGGATCTCCTCCTACTCGCCCGAGCGCACCCGCGAGGCGGCGGCGATCCTGCGCGCGATGGGCACCCCGATGCTGATCCACCAGCCGAGCTACTCGATGTTCAACCGGTGGGTGGAGCGGGGCCGGCCCAGCCTGCTCGACACCCTGGGCGAGGAGGGGATCGGCTGCATCGCGTTCTCGCCGCTGGCCCAGGGCATGCTGACCGATCGCTACCTGGACGGCGTTCCGGCGGACTCCCGGGTGGCCCGCGGCGGGGCGCTGAGCGAGCGGATGCTGACCCCGGTGGCGCTGGAGCGGGTGCGCGCCCTGAACGCGATCGCCCGAGGACGTGGGCAGAGCCTGGCCCAGCTCGCCCTGGCCTGGGTGCTGCGCGACGAGCGGGTGACCAGCGTGCTGATCGGGGCGAGCAGCGTGGCCCAGCTGGAGGCCAACGTGGGCACGTTGTCCGGCCCGGAGCTCACCGACAGCGAGCTGGCCGCCGTCGACGTGCACGCGGTGGACGGCGGCATCAATCTCTGGCAGACCTCCAGCGACGCCTGACCACCGCATGAGCCGGGTGGGGATTGCGGCACGATGAGCGTCATGCCGAAGACGCCTCGTGAGCTCGCCGACGACTACCTCGATCGGGTGATCGCACACGACCCGATGCTGGCCACCTCGCTCGGCCTGCCGGACGGCGCCGATCGGCTGAGCGACTTCTCCCCGGCCGGGCTGGACGCCGAGGCCGACCTGGCCCGCTCGGCCCTGGCCGCGCTGGACGCGCAGGACGCGCAGGACGCGCTGCCTGCGGCGGACGACGCCGAGCGTCGCTGCGCCCGGCTGCTGCGGGAGCGGATGAGCGCCTCGCTCGCCCTGCACGAGGCGGGCGAGCACCTGCGCAACGTCGGCACGTTGTTCTCTCCTGTGCAGCAGGTGCGCGGGATCTTCCTGCAGATGCCCTCGGCCACCGAGGAGGACTGGTCGGTGATCGGGGCCCGGCTGGGCCGGGTCGCCGAGGCGCTGGAGGGCTACCGGGCCGGCCTGGGCGAGGGGATGCGCCGGCGGCTGGTGGCCGGCCCGGGCCAGGTGGAGGCGGTCGTCGCCCAGTTGCGGTCCTGGGGGGCGGACGGCGGCTGGTTCACCGCCTTCGCCGGCCGTGGCCCGCAGGCGCACCGGGAGCTGCTGGCCGC
>JBAPWU010000556.1:0-3076 GCA_049283855.1 Kineosporiaceae bacterium | reverse complement strand
GCCTCGACGATGTTGCCGGTGCCGGCCTCACCCTTGGAGCGGATCATGCAGGCGCCCTCGGAGATGCGCCGCAGCGCCTCACCCAGGTTGGTGGCGCCGCACACGAACGGGACGGTGAACGCCCACTTGTCGATGTGGTGGGTCTCGTCCGCGGGCGTCAGCACCTCGGACTCGTCGATGTAGTCCACGCCGAGGGACTCCAGCACCTGGGCCTCGACGAAGTGCCCGATCCGGGCCTTGGCCATGACGGGGATGGAGACCGCGTCGATGATCCCCTCGATCATGTCCGGGTCGCTCATGCGCGACACCCCGCCCTGGGCACGGATGTCGGCCGGGACGCGCTCGAGGGCCATGACCGCAACGGCGCCGGCATCCTCGGCGATCCGGGCCTGCTCGGCGTTGACCACGTCCATGATCACGCCGCCCTTGAGCATCTCGGCCATGCCCCGCTTGACCCGCGCGGTCCCGGTCTGTGCACCTGTCTCGTTCGTCATGACCCCACCGTACGTAACGATCGGCATGGCAGTACAGTCCGATCGCATGATGCTCGACCAGTCCAATTCCGGCACACCGGCCCACCACAGGCTGGCCGCGGCGTTGCGCACCGAGATCAACGAAGGGCGGTTGCGCCCGGGCGAGCGGCTCCCGGCCTCGCGCACGATGGCCGAGGAACTGGGCACCTCGCGCTGGGTGGTCACCGAGGCCTACGACCAGCTCAAGGCCGAGGGCTACCTCACCGGACGGGTCGGATCGGCCACGATGGTGGCCGATCTCGCGCCGCGGGCACCGGTCATGCGCGAGAGCGAGCCGCAGCCGGCGGCCGGACCCGGCGGCGTCCGGCTGGACCTGTCCCCCGCCCTGCCCGATCTCGCCTCGTTCCCTCGCTCACTGTGGCGGGCGGCCCTGACCCGAGCGCTGGGCACGGCGAGCGACCTGCAGCTCGGCCACCCTGACCCGGCCGGTGAACCTCAGTTGCGACGTGCGGTGGCCGACTACCTGCGCCGGGTGCGCGCCCTGGACGGCCAGGCCGATCGGGTGCAGATCACCCAGGGGGTCGGCAACGCGGTCTGGCTGCTGGGGCGCCACCTGCGCGCCCGTGGCGCCACCCGGATCGCGGTGGAGGACCCGAGCTGGCCACGGCTGCGCCAGATCGCCGCCGCGCACGACCTCCGGGCCGTGCCGGTCCCGGTGGACCGCGACGGGCTACGGGTCGAGGACCTGATCGCCGCCGACCGACGGGAGCGCATCGACGCCGTGGTCACGATGCCGACCCACCAGTTCCCGACCGGGGTGCCGCTGTCGGCCTCCCGCCGGCTCGCGCTGCTGGCCTGGGCCGAGGCCGGCGACCGGTGGATCGTCGAGGACGACTACGACGCCGAGTTCCGCTACGACCGGCGCCCGGTCGGGGCCCTCGCCGCCCTGGCCCCCGACCGGGTGGTCTACCTGGGCTCGGTCAGCAAGACCCTGTCGCCGTCGCTGCACCTGGGCTGGATGGTCGTGCCCGACCGGCTGCGACCCGGCCTGGAGGCCGCCCGGGACGGCCTCGGCGCCCTGGCGTCCGGCCTGGACCAGCTGGCCTTGGCCGACCTGATCGCCGGTGGAGGCTACGACCGGCACCTGCGCCGGATGCGCCGGATCTATCAGGCGCGCCGGGAGTGCCTGCTCACCGCTCTCGTCGCCGCGCACGTGCCGGGGCGGCCGGCGCCGAGCATGGACGCCGGGCTGCACGTGCTCTGGGACCTGCCGGTCGACACCGACGAGACCGTGGTGCTCGCCCGCTGCCGCGCCGCAGGCGTGGCCGTCCTCGGCCTCGCCCAGTGCCGGGACGGCGCCGGTCGCCCCGGGTTGGTGCTCGGCTACGGCAACGTTCCCCCGCACCGCGCCGAGGACGTCGCCCACGTGCTGGCCGCCGCCGTCGGGGCAGCCATGGGCTGAGGCGTCACGCAGCCCGATCCCTCCAGCATGCGCCGCCGGCCCGCCTCCGACCCGCCTCCGACCCGAGCCCGAGCCCGAGGTCCCCGATCACCCCACCTCAGGTCAGCGGCCCAGGCCCGTCGGTAGCGCGTCGTCGATCTCGACCATCTGCGGCAGCGGTGCCCGTCCGGCCAGATGCGCCCAGCGCACCACCCGCTTGCGTCGCACCCGCTGGACCTGGGCGACGGCGTCGTTGTAGAACCGCCGGGCCAGCTGGACCCGGATGCAGGCCTGACTGAGGACCTCCAACGCGTCCGCCGCGAAGGGCTCCACGTCGAGGCCGGCCAGCCCGGAGGGCGGCAGCGGGGAGGGGAAGGCGGCCTGCAGGGCCCGGGACAGGTCGTTCTCCGCCGGTTCGAGGTAGGCCGGCACATCGAGCGGGTCACGTTCGGCGCGGGCGGCCAGGTCACGCTCCCCCGCCGACAGCGCCCGGGCGGCGGCGTCGGTGACCAGCAGGGCCGTCGCCGGGTCGAGGTAGCGAGCGGTCTCCACCGCTGCGGCACTGCGACGCACCAGCTGCACGTCGAGCGCCGCCCGGGTGGAGGTCACCTTGTGGTGCAACCGGTCCAGCCGCGACGCCGAGTAGGTCAGGTACCAGCCCAGCACCAGGAGCAGGGCCAGCAATGGCCAGATCTGGCTCAGGTCGCTCATGCCCGCACCCGATCGGCTCCGAGGCGCACCGTCTCGTAGACCTCCATCACCTCGGCGGCGACCCGGGACCAGTCGTAGCGCTGGACGGCGGCGCCTGCCCGCCGCACCAACGAGGCCCGCCGCTCGTCGTCCGCCAGCAGGTCGGCCACCCCGGCGGCCAGGGCCGCCGGGTCCTCCGGGGTCACCAGCACTCCGCACTCACCGTCGTCGAGCACCCGACGGAAGGCACCCAGGTCGCTGGCCACCACCGGCGTGCCGGCGCTCATCGCCTCCAGCAGCACGATGCCGAAGCTCTCCCCCGCGGTCTGTGGCGCGACGAAGACGTCGACCGAGCGCAGCAACGCGGCCTTGTCGCCGTCCGGCAGCGGACCGAGCAGTTCGAACGCCTCCCGGACGCCGTCCGACACGCCGGCGAGCGCCTCCTGGCCGTCGCCGCGCCCCAGGGCCAGCA
>JBAPWU010000555.1:0-2836 GCA_049283855.1 Kineosporiaceae bacterium | reverse complement strand
CTCCGGGCCGAGGGTGGACACCACGGACGACGTCTGGGGGCCGTCGGCGCACCCCGCCGTGGCCACGGCGCCGGCGAGCAGCGCGGCCAGAGCCCCGACCGGGAACCGTCCCTTGGTTCTCACCCGGCCGACCTTAGACGGGCGAGCCCGGTGCGCCGTCGTGCCTGACCCAGACTTAACCCTCCGATGGCAGTGGCGGACACCTCTCAGGTGAGGACGTCCATGGCGTTCCATCCGCGGCCCATACTGATCCGGGCCCGCCAGTGACCCCCGCCGTCGGTGGGGTAGATCCACAGGGTGCCGGTCGCCGGGTCACGGGCCAGGACGTCGACGATGCCGTCCCCGTCCACGTAGCCCGGGCCGAGCAGCACGTCGAAGCCGTTCCAGCCGGTCCCGACCCGTACCCGGGACGCGAACCCGGCGGCTCCCGTCCCGCCGTAGAGCCACAGCGCCCCCGTCGTCCGCTCCCTGGCCAGGACGTCGGGGATCCGGTCACCGTCGATGTCGCCGACACCCAGGACGGCGCTCATCGCCGCCCAGCCCGATCCGAGCGAGCGTCTCGGCAGCCAGCCGCCGGTGCCCGAGCGGGGGTAGAGCCAGAGGAGGTCGCCGGAACGGGACAGGACGTCGGGCACCCCGTCACCGGTGAGATCACCCGCGGTGTCGATGACCTCCAGTCCCTGCCAACCGATTCCGGCCCTCACCCGGGACGACGTGCGCGGGTAGAGCCAGAGCGCCCCGGTGGACCGCTCGCGGGCGAGCAGGTCGATGGTCCAGTCACCGTTCAGGTCGTTCGGGCCGGACGGCGGGTAGGGCACGGCCGGAGCCGCGCTGTAGGCGGCGCAGGTCTGGTCGTAGTCGCGGGTGCTGTCCCACCACTGGGCCAGGTGCGGCGCCCCCGCGGAGAAGCTCGCCCGGGCACAGGCCGCAGCCGCGTCGGCCGACGTCCTGGGCCCGACCGTGACCCAGGCCGGTATCCCCGGCGTCCACCAGGTCCCGGTGATCGTCTGCCAGCCCGAGGTGTTGGAGTAGAACCCGTAGGCGTGCCCGGCCTCCTCCAGCCCGCGCACCAGCCCGGCGATCACGGCGCGGTTCTCGGCCTCCCGCAGGCGGGTGCCGGTGGGCCAGGGCTGGGTGGCCCGCCGGGCACGCGCGAGGACATGGCAGACCCCCAGAGTCCGACAGGACGGCGAACCCAGTCGCCGCGCTCCAGTCGCGCCCGTCCAGGACGGCGCTCCCCGGCGATGACCACCTCTCCCGGGCGGGGGCGGCTCAGGTGAGGTGCTGGTAGACCAGGAACGCGTTCAGGCCGGTGATCAGGACGGTCACCAGCAGCACCACCGTCGTGGTCGCCCTGCGGTTGACCATGTCGCCCATCACCGCGCGGTCGGCGCTCAGCAGCAGCAGCGGCACCAGGGCGAACGGGATGCCGAAGGACAGCACGACCTGCGAGATCACCAGTGCCCTGGTGGGGTCCACGTCCATGCCGAGCACCGCCAGGCCGGGCGCCATCGTGATCAGTCGGCGGGTCGTCGCCGGGAGGTGCCAGCCGGTGAAGCCGTTCATCACCACCTGGCCGGCGTAGGCGCCGACACTGGTCGAGGAGATCCCCGAGGCCAGCAGCGCGACCGCGAACGCGAGCGCGGCCACCGGTCCCAACGCCACGCCGAACCCCGAGTGCACCTGTTCCAGAGTGAGTTCCGGTGCGTCTCCCCCTGTGTGGAACAGGGCGGCCGACACCGTCAGCATGGCCAGGTTCACCACGCCGGCGATCCCGAGGGCGAGGACGACGTCCAACCGGGTGCTGCGCAGCACCCGCTCGCGGGTGTCCGCGTGGCCGCACCCCACCGTGAGCGAGGAGTGCACGTAGACGGCGTGCGGCATCACCGTGGCCCCGATGATGCCGACCGCGAGGAGCAGGCTCTGCGAGTCCTTCAGCCGGGGCACGATCCCGGACAGCACGCCTGCCGGGCTCAGCCCCGCCCTGAGTGCCTGGTAGGCGAAGCCGACGACGATCACCATCAGCATCGCTGCGACGGCGATCTCGAACGGACGCCGGCCGCGGGACTGCAGGCCGACCATGGCGAAGGACACCGCGGCGCCGAGCAGTCCGGCGGGCAGCAACGCCATGCCGAACAGCAGGTGCAGGGCCAGGGCCGTGCCCACCAGCTCGGCGAGCTCGGTGGCCATGGCCACCAGTTCCGCCTGCGCCCACAGGCCCCAGACGACGGGCCGACGGAAGCGGCTGCGGCACAGTTGCGGCAGCGTCCGGTCGGTGGCCAGGCCGAGCTTGGCGGACAGGTACTGGATGGGCATCGCCGCGACGTTGGCCGCCACCACGACCCACACCAGCAGGTAGCCGTACTGGGCGCCGGCCGAGAAGTTGGTGGCGAAGTTCCCCGGGTCCGCGTAGGCGATCGCGGCCACGAACGCCGGTCCGATCGTGTACGGAAGCCGCACGCGGGCAGGCTTTTCCGCGATCGTCTCCGGCATCAGGGAACCCCCCACTCGACCACGGTAGGTCTGGGTCGGGTCGAGGGGATCGGCAGGTCATGTGAGGGCAGTCACCGTTGACCAGGCGGAGCCGGGCCGTCACCGCGTCGCGTCCAGGGACCAACCGCCCGGGAGCCTCCGCAGACAGGGGTCAGGCTCGCTCAGGAGGTACCGATGAGCCAGATCTGGGAGCGGATCCGCGGCCAGGGCGAGAACCTGTTCTTCGCCGCCGGCTGTCTGCTGCTGCTCGGCGGGGGGGTCGCGTGGCTGGCCGGGCGGCAGGACGTCGCCGACGGGCTGTGGGTCGCGGCGACGGTCCTCGGCGTACTGCTGTCGGTCACCC
>JBAPWU010000554.1:0-12085 GCA_049283855.1 Kineosporiaceae bacterium | reverse complement strand
ATCCCCAGCCGCTCCCACAAGCGGTCCAGCGTCCACGCCCCACCCAGACGCCGGGAGTCCACCACCTCCACCGCGGCACCCACCGCAGCGGCCACGGCCTGCTCCGGGGTCAGGAACCGCGAGATCGAGGACACCAACCGGGCCAGCGCGGCGCGGTCGACCTGGTCCGCCCGCCCGAAGCTGTGGATCACCTTCGCGACCGGGCTCCCACTCACCGGATGACGTTCGTTGTGCGCAAGCTGCAGGTAGGCCACCACCGAACCATCCCGGTTCGTCCGTCGCGTCTCCCGTAGGTACACGCCTACAGCACACCACAGAAACGCCCGCCACATCGCGCGACACACCCACCCTCGTGTGCCTACACGGAATCACCACCAGACCCGACCCCGACCCCCCCTGACCAGCACCAACGCTACCGATCAAGCTCCCAAGTGCCTGTGATCTTCGGAAGTCCGGGCTGGGCTGTGCGGTGCTCGGCCCGCACGTGCACGTCGTCCACCGCGCCAATCCCAATGGTGCATTGGCCAAGTCCCGGTTCTCCCGGACGGTCCCGGCCAGCGACGCGGTGCTGCAGGCCTACGCCGACTACCAGGTCGAACGGACCGAAGTGGTCGGCGAGGGCGGGTCGGACATGGTCTTCGTCAACCTGTATCACGAGCCGTTGGGTGCACCGATGGCCTACCGGGCGGCGAAACGGTTCTTCGACCAGCTCGCCACCGAATGCAAGTTCGCGGTTCGGCCGCACATGTTGCGCCACTCGGCAGCCACCAACTGGATCCGGGCCGGGGTCGACGTCGACGTGGTCCGGGCTCTGCTCGGGCATGTCTCGTTGGCCTCCACGACGATCTACCTGCATGCCCGGGACGAGGACAAGCGCCGTGCGGTGGAGGCCGTGGCGGCGGGAGGGCAGTACCGATGAGCGAACCGACACTGCACGTCGTCCCGCTCGACGCGGGCGGGCAGGAACGTCCCGACGCATCAGGGTGGCTGGGCTGGCTGCAGGCCCGGCTCGACCCGGGCTGGCGTCCGGGTGAGTGGGATCAGGCCCGGTGGTTGTTCACCGGTGACCTGGACAGCGACCGGACCGCCGCGTGGGCCTGCCGCACCCCCGACTGTGGTTGCGCGACCCGTCATCATCACGGCCGCTGCGACAGTTGCCGGCGGGCCCGCTGCGCGGCCGGGGTCGTCTGGGAGGAGTTCGACGCCGACCCGGCGCACCGCCCGGCCCACCCGACCCGTCCCCGCCAGCCGGGGGCCTGCTCGGTGCCGGGCTGCCAGAGCGAGGTGCACTGTGACGGCCTGTGCTTCCGGCACGAACGGTCCTGGCGCAAGGACACCAGCGAACCGATCACGGCGTTCATCGCGCGGGCCCGCCCGCTGCCGCGCCGCGGGGACTGCCGGGTCGCCGGCTGCGGTCGTGAGCTGATCGGTGGCCGCGGACTGTGCCGCTTCCACGACCAGCGGCTGGTCCGTCACGGGGTCGCCGGCCTGACCCCGGATCAGCTGGCCGCATGGGTGGCTGGTGAGCATCCGCTGCTCAGCGCCCATCAGTTCGCCCTGACCGGGCTACCCGACCTGGTGCGTGTCGAGGTCCTCTACGCGTTGCAGCGCCGTGATCAGGCACCCCCGCCCCTGGACCCCAGCCAGGTGCGGATCCTGCTGACCCGCCTGGCCGGCGCCGCCTCGCTGCGGCAGGCCGACCCCGAGCAGGTCTGCGAGGCCGGCGGAGTGGCCTACAACTCGGCGACCCGTGGCCTGTTCCGCGACCTGCGCCGCCACCTGGACCGCGCCTGGACGCAGTACACCGGCCTCGATCCGTTCGCCGGGGACGTGTGGCAGGTGGCGTTGCTGGACCTGCAGGCCAACCCGTCACGACGCTGGCCCGCCACGAGGGGAGTGATCGATTTCCGTCCGATCCACCCCGCATGGCTGCGGGAGGTGGTCAAGGACTGGGCCCGCACCACCCGCCCCTACGTGCAACGACTACGGGAGACGCTGCGCGCCGCCCGAGCCGCCTCGACGACGCTGGCGGCCGCCGGGCGGCTGGAGGCCACCGACCTGGGAGCCGGCGACTTCACCCAGATCATCGACGCCATCCGCGGCCAGCGGCGCCCCGACGGGACCTTGTACTCGCCGGCTCACCGCAACCTGCTGCTCTACCAACTCCTCGAGGTCGTCGAGCACGGCCGCGCCAGCGGGTTGATGACCCACGTGCCGGACACCTTCCGCCCGGCCCACCGTCGGATCCGCGTCCGCGCCGACGCCAACGAGGACGAGCTTGGCAAGGCGCTGCCGGACTCGGTGATCCGTCAACTCGACGCTCACCTGGAGCTGCTCGGGCCCACCGGCCGGGCCGGCTCGATCCCGGCCGCCGACCTGCAGGCGATGCAGCAGACCATCTACCGGATCCTGCGCGACACCGGGCGACGCCCCGGCGAGGTGGTCAGCCTGCACCTGGCCTGCCTGCAGGTCATCGACGGGCAACACAACCTGATCTACGACAACCACAAGGCGGCCCGGATGCGGCGCCGTCTGCCGATCACCACCGACACCGCGGCGACCATCACGCGCTGGCGGGACCGGCGCCTCGAGCTGGACACCCCACCGGCGCAACGGGACTGGCTGTTCCCCAGCCCGCTGCTACGCGCCCAACAGTCCCACGGGCACCTCACCTCCGCGGCGGTGGGCAGCGCGTGGCGGACCTGGGTCACCCAGATCGGCACGATCGACGGTGACTTGCTCGGCCCGGACGGGCACCCCAGCCCGTTCGATGCGTCCCTGGTCACTCCCTACGCACTGCGGCACTCCTACGCCCAACGCCACGCTGATGCAGGAGTGCCCGTCGACGTGCTGAAAGAGCTTATGGATCATGTCGCGGTGGCGACCACGATGGGCTACTACAAGATCAGTCTGACCCGCAAGCAGCAGGCCATCCGCTCGGTCGGTGCACTGGCCACCGACGCCGATGGCAACCCCGCGCCGTTCACCAGCCCCACCGCCTACCAGCGGGCCTCGGTGTCGGTGCCGTTCGGGAACTGCACCGAACCCGCCAACGTCACCGCCGGCGGCGGCGCCTGCCCGATCCGGTTCCAATGCGCCGGCTGCGGCTTCTACCGACCCGACCCGTCCTACCTGCCCGCCCTCGAACACCACATCGCCGACCTACTCGCCGACCGGGAAACCGCCCGCGCGATCGGGGCCGCCGACTACGTCCAGGCCAACCTCACCGCGGAGATCGACGCCTTCACCCGGGTCGCCGAAACCATGCACCGACGCCTCGGCGAGCTGGCACCCGACGAACGCGCCGACGTCGAGGACGCCAGCCGGATCCTGCGCCGAGCCCGCGCCGCACGCCACCTGCCCATCATCGAGATCACCACCTCCGGGCGGACCGGATGACCACCCAGGACCCCCGTCAAGCCCGCGCGGCCGCCCTGCGCGCGGCGCGGGCCAGGGACAGCCAACTCAAGCGTCAACGGGTCCTGGACGCCGTGCACGCCCTCGAATCCACCGACGCGCCGATCACCTCCGCAGCGGTCGCCTCCGCCGCCGGGGTGTCCACCTGGCTGGTCTACGCCCCCGGCGTCCGAGAACACCTCGAAGCCGCCCGACACCGTCAAGCCGAGCGTGCTCAGACCCCACAGCCCGGCCCAACGCCGCAGCGTCCACCCGCGACTACGGAGAGCCTGCGCACCGACCTGGCCGTGGCCCACCAGGAGATCCGGCGGCTCCGCGCTGAACGCGATCAACTCCGCGCCCGCCTGCGGCTGCACCTCGGCGCCGAGATCGAAGGGCCCGACCGAGCCGAGCTCATCACCCGAGTGGCCACCCTGGAAACCGTCAACCGTCAACTGGCCGCTGAACGCGACGCCCGCACCACCGAGGCCGAGCACGCCCAACGACGCATCCGTGAACTCGACGACGACCTCACCGCAGCCCGGCAGAGCCTGCGACAAGTGATCCGATCCACCAACCGGTAACCCGGGCACGGCCAACACGCGGCGCATCACCGCCGACACCCACACACGTGCCTCACATACCTCACCTGCCCCAGTACCCGAAACAACCGATGAGCAGGCACTTTTCAAGATCGAGAGCAGATAACTTTTGTTACAACAATGCTAGATGCCGGTGTTGATCTTCGTGATGTGCAGATCGCCGCCCGACATGCCGATCCACGCACCACCATGCGCTACGACCGGGCCCGCACCAACCTCGACCGCCACCCCAACTACATCCTCGCCGCCTTCATGGCCTCAGGCACCTGACGAAACGACCTCATCCGCCAAGCCGAACGTCCCACTCTGCCGAGATCCGGACGTCGGAGATATGCGGGTGATCCCACGCGATCATGGCGATGAGCGGGCACATCCGGGATATGCGGGTGATCGTCCGGTCGTGCCGGTGAGCGGATTTGCCTTGAGCACCCAACTCTAGGGATGCCCTGCCGGCAGACGGTCAACGATGCTTGATGAGTGCTATCGCATCGAGGCGCCAGACACGGCGAGGCGTGCACTGGCAGCGATGGATGCCAGATTGTTGCTCGGATCTCCAGCCCAAAGGCCGATCGTGCCGAAGGCCGCGATCGCGTCACGTGTTCAAGTCGCCCAGACCGAGTACACCGTCCGGCAAGCGGCCTACGACCTGCGCAAGTTCCGCGGGAAGAACCTCCTCACGAAACCCGGACGCGGCCGCCGCTACCAGGTCCCCGTCCAGGCCGCCGGCACCATCGGCGCACTGCTGGCCCTGCGGGATCACGTCATCGCACCGATCCTCGCCGGCGTCCGAAGCCCTCGACTCGGACGCAAACCCTCGACTTGGACCCCCGTCGACCGCGACTACGAGATCCTCCGGATCGACATGCAGACCCTCTTCGACTACCTCGGCATCAGCAACATCGCACCGGTGGCATAGACAAACACTTTGTCGATCGGATTCCCGCAAGCGGCTAGCTACTCAGCACGGATTCAGATGTTGTGACGATAGATGCAGGTCTTGCTGCAGCATTGAGGCCTCAATGGGGTCGCGGAGGGTGTGAACTGGCAAGCCGAACGGCGTGGGCGAGAGGTATGGGGGTATGGGACCTTGGCCCCTTGTCAATTATCGGCCTTCGAGATAAGCCGGTGATGAAGGAGCTAGGAGACGTCTCAATCTATCGGGTTGATGCGATACAAGCGTCGGCCCACGCTCCGGAACGGTTGTCCGTGTTCTGGATTTTCGCCTGCGTCGTGTGTGGGGGGCGCAGTGATAAGACCGAGGAGGCGTGCGAGGTGTCTGAGATCAGTGACAAGTATGTTCAGCTTGGTGGGCCCGACGGGTTCCTTGGCCAGCCACTTGAGCCAGAGAAGACGGCTCAGGACGGGTTCGGTCATTTCCAGCATTTCCAGGGAGGCTCGATCTACTGGACGTCGCAGACTGGGGCGCACGAGGTCCACGGCGCGATCCGGGCCAAGTGGTCGGCCCTCGGCTGGGAGCAGGGTCTTCTTGAGTATCCAATCTCTGACGAAACCGCGACTCCTGACGGTCGCGGCCGGTATAACCACTTCCAGCACGGGTCTGTGTACTGGACGCCACAGACCGGGGCGCACGAGGTCCACGGTGCCATCCGGGCCAAGTGGTCGGCCCTCGGCTGGGAGCGGGGCGCCATGGGGTACCCGGTGACCGACGAGATGGGAACACCGGACGGGGTTGGCCGTTTCAACCACTTCGAGTTCGGGTCGATCTACAGCACGGACGCCGCCGGAACCCACGAGGTCCATGGCGCTATCCGAGCCAAGTGGTCGGCTCTGCGTTGGGAGCAAGGCGGCCTAGGGTATCCAGTGACCGACGAGACTGTCACGCCCGACGGTCGTGGACGCTACAACCATTTCCAGAACGGTTCCATCTATTGGTCGCCCGAGACGGCAGCTCATGAGGTGCACGGGGCAATCCGTGGCGTTTGGGAGACTCTCGGATGGGAGCGAAGCTACTTGGGCTATCCCGTCACTGATGAGCTGGCGACTCCGGGATCCCTGCGTTGCCAGCGCTTCCAGAAGGGATCGATCATCTGGAGTCCCGAGCAAGGCGTCAGGGAAGTTCCCGGAACAGCGACGCGCTACCTCATTGGCGTGGACAAAGTCCGGATCAACTGTACTCGCGCCGTGCATGAGGACACCGACCACATCAATATGGCCGTCCAGCTCGGGGATGCGGTCCACAATGAGTTGCCGGTAAAGCACATGGGAGACGTCAACGACGGGGAACACATTGTCGACGTCTACTACTTGCCCCCCTTTGAGCTGCCGAACCTGGACACGGTGGTGACATTCAACTACATCATTATGAATATTGGTGGTGACGACTACAGTGCCATTGAAAAGGGTTTGAAGAGCGGTGCGAAAGCGGGCCTCACCGCCGCTGGGGTACCAGGAGCGGACGCCATAATCGAGATTGGTGCGGCAGTGTTTCACCTGTTCGCCGCGAACTGCGACGGACCGGTAGCCGTAGACCAGATATGCGCCTCCGGCCACCTGCTCGAGGCGTGGACCGGGGGTTCCCGTATCTACAGTGAAACCCGCGATTACACCTATGAGTCGCAGATGTTCTGCGGCGACAGCCCTCGTTATCAGGTAACGTGGTCTGTCATCAGGTTGTAGTTCACTCCTACGCACAGTGTTACAGCGTCTCGGAAGCCGCTCCGGGGGACGATGCCGAGGAAAGGCGAATTGGGTGCACTGTGTGACGCTCGCACTGACGGCTGAGGTTGCCCGACCTACGGCATAGTCAAAGGGAGGGGGAACAGCATCGACAAGACAGTCTCGTTCCCTGCGGTCGTCGCGCTGATGATGGCGCTCGCGGAGGCGCTTGCCGGCGCCGTCAGCAGCCCCAACGAGGGTGCGGGAGCGCCTTGCCCAGAGTGTTCCGTGACGCGGGAGGGGCTTCCATGTCCAGATCGGTGGTCAGTTCGACGAATGCCGTGCGGACGCCATGCGACCCTGGCAGGCACGACTGGCGCGGCGCTCTCACGCCCGGCCGCGTGACCGGTGCGGCACTTGGGATCGCGCTCATGGGCGGCGGCGTGGTTCTTGGCGCACGTAGCCCGGCGCTGGGCCCAACGATGCTCGCCATGGGAGCCGTGTTCCTGGCCCTCGCCGTGGCCCTGCCGTTGGTCAGCCAGGTGGAGCTCGGGTCGCCACTTCCGGTGCGTGCCACCTTGGCCGCGCGGGAACGACGTGATCGGTTGAAGCTCTTCGCCGACGATTGGCGAGACCTCGTTTGCGCCTGCGCTCAGCAGCTGTGCCTCGATCCAGACGCGGCGACAAGAGCCGTCGGCGCCACGATCTCCCAGGTGCTCGTCTGCTGGCGGGGGCGCGATCTCGAGGAGCTGCGGATCTATGTTCTGTGCGTCCTCGTCCGCCAATGCGAGTTCGAAGTCCTGACCCAGGCGCGCCCCGCAGACGGCTGCCGGTTCGCCCGCCTTCCGTTGCTGGAACGAGAGGTCCTCCTACTCAGCGACCGAGCAGGGCTTGCCGACACCGCGGTCGCGCCCATCGTGGGGATCGCACCGACCGACGTCCCGGCCATCCGTGCGCGGGCCATATCCGCACTGACTCCTGGAGGTCGGTCATCGTGACCGGCATCGACTGGTCCGCCGTGGACGCCGAAGCCCGACCGCTTGCGCCGGACCCGGACCGTCTGCGGGCAGCCTTCGACGCCGGCATGAGGGAAGGTCACGCGCGATTCGTCCGCCGGCTGCAGATCCGGCGCGCCGCGGCCCTCGGCGTGGTGGGCATAGCCCTTCTCGCGGGCCTCGCGGCACGTACGCAGATCGCGGCCGAGGGCGGTGACAACAACGACGGCTCCCCGCCCTCCTCCCGCGCAGTGCCGTCCACGGCTACCCCCACGAAAGGAAGCGGCTCCGCGAATGTATCGTCCAAGGCGTCAGCTGATCACAGACCACCGGCTGCGCCGTCGATCGTCGGCGTCCATGCCGGATGGGGAAGGATCAAGGTGCTCGTCGATCCGCCGTCCGACCTGGGGGACAGTCGGATCCGCAGGTATAGGGCGGTCTGCACTTCGATCGACGGCGGGGTTCGGGGAAGAGGCCGTTCCGAGGACGGCGTCGTGGTTGTCGAAGGGGTTACTGCGGGGAGGACCTACACCTGTACCGCGACCGCCGAGAACGACTCGGGTCAAGGCCCCGCGTCCCTGCCGTCGGATTCGGTAACCCCTCAGGGCAGACCCGGACCACCGACGATCAAGTCGGTTGAGCCCGGCAGCGGGGAGGCGTCGGTAGCCGTCGCCTTCGACCCGCCGGGCGACAAGGGAGGGTTGCAGATCGTCCGGTACACCGCCACCTGCCGCTCCGTGAGCTCCGGCGATGAGAAGGCCGACTCGGCCGAATCGAGCCCGATCACGGTCCGGAGCCTGAAAGTGTTGGAGACGTACCGCTGCCATGTCGTGGCCGTCAACGCGGTCGGACCAGGTCAAGCCTCTGACGACTCGGATCCCGTGCAGCCAGCTCTCGGATGACCAACTGGCTCCGCCGCCCGATGCTGCACAAGCACCCGTGGACGGGTTGATCGAGCGGGTCGGGCTGGGGAAGTCAGAAATCCCTTGCGAGGACTGACGGCGGACTGACGGTGGTGGGCAACGGCGTGGATCCTTCGCCGGTTCGCGCTCATGCCGCACCGAGCGCGAGCGGCGCTAGTGCGGCCCAGTCACTCTGCGCGACCCGCATGCGACCTGGAGCGAGTCGTGCACTTCGCAGTCGTGCCGATGAGCGCGCTCATCCCGGATATGTAGGTAATCGTCGCTCGTGCCGATGTCCGCATAGATGCATTGGGACACGACCGTGTTGCGAATCGTCTGGATGTGGTGACTGCCCTCACGCGAAGGCATCGCTCAATCGAACGCATCCTGCCTCGACCCCAGTGCCGAGCGCGCTAATCACCAACGCCCGAGTTGAATGCTCGAACTCGCGTGCGCCAAGTCTGGTCAGGTCGTAGTCCACGGACGCAATCCTGGTACAGGTAGGGCGCACCGCGGGCGCGAGCCGTGCTCGGCACGCCGACGGCCGATCAGGTCTAGCCCCCGCCACCTTCACTGAATGTTATGCACCGGGTCGCTTGCTCCAATCGCGGGATCGCATCCCAGGACCTGCAGCAACTCAGTTACGGGGACGACGACACGGCGTCCAAGCCGCAGCAGTCGGACGGGGAAGACGCCGTTCCTGGCAAGTTCGTAGGCGAGAGTTCGGCCGATGCCGATGATCTCGGCGGCGGTTTCGAGGTCGGTGGTCATTCCGAGCGCTCGGACTTCGTCGGGGGTCCAGGTACGGCGCCGAGTCGGGCCAGCCGACGCTCGTTTGCCGACTCGGTCAGTGCCCGGCATGGCGGGCCCTCGCTGTCCCGAGCACGAGGATGATGCGGTGCTGCAGCGTCACGGACGCAGGTGCCTTGGACTGACCGGCGTCATCGGTGTCCATATCGTGCACGCAGACAATGTCCCGGAGCACCGGCAGTCCAGCGGTGGTCGCGGCGGCGAGCAAGGTTCCGGTCCACGTGATGCCGAAGGCGAGGGCCGGGGTCGGGTCGAGCAGAACGGCCACGTGTCCCATCGGCGCGAGGAGCCCGTCTACCCCGGCCAACACTTCGCCGGCGGTGCTGAGCCATGAGTGGTTGCCGGGGCGGGGCCAGCGGACGACGACGAGGTCCGCTGGTCGGTCCGGCGGGGCGTCGATCGCGTTCAGGTCGGCAGCCAGGTAGCCGCGCCCATAGGCGAGGGCTGCCGCACTGAGGGTGGGGTCGTCGTCGAGATCGATGACGGTCCCGCCGGCCGTGGTGGCCATGCGGATGAGGTTGCCCGCGGCGCGCTCTCCGAGCACGAGACGACCGTTGACCGCCCTCGCGGGCGGCTCTGCCTGGTGCTGTCCTGTGGGCGGCGTCTCGGGCCTGGACTGGTGTGGGTGATTGTCGGTCATGGTGTTCGGGTTCTGCTGGTGACGTCGTGTTCACGGCTACCCATGGCTCGGGTTCAACGTCGACCGGGAGCGTTCGACTGCTGCAACCGGCCAACCGGCGCCAACTGGATCGGACCTGAATCACGGCCTCTGGCAAGGGTTGGGCAACGGGTTGGAAGGACGTGAGCCCATGGACGGGCGTCGGCGGCACGCGCCGACCCCTTCCGAAGGAGCTCGTCATGACCCACCTGGAGCACGCTCTCGAGACACGCCAGTTCGTATCGCCTTCACGGGAATGGCCGGCAAGCCCGTTGGACGCCGCGCAGCGGGCGTTCGAGCTGCTCACCACTCCCCCGCAACCGTTGACCTTCGACGCCCGCCGGATCGACGGCCTGCCCGATCGACCGATCGCGGTAGACCAGCTGCGACGACTACTGATCGACGACGCGACACCCCGTACGGTCCGGGACGCGGCGTGGCGCGAGATCGTGGCCATGGCCCGCGGCGGCGACCCGGCGTGGGTACTGGTCACGGTCGGGTTGGCGCTGCCGGGTCTGCGGCGACGCGCGGGTCGGCTGGCCTTCGGCTGGCACGGCGAGACCGCCGATCTGGACGCCGAGCTGCTGGCGGGCTTCCTCGACCGGCTGTCCACGATCGACCTCGACGGGTCGAACATCTGCGCCCGGTTGATCGACGCCGGGGCGCGCGCCGTCCGCCGTGCCCGTAACAGCGTGCGGGACAACGACGTCATCCGAGTCCAGGACGCGTGGGGCCCACCACCAAGGCCATGGGGTCACCCCGACTGGGTCCTGACCCGAGCGCTCGCAGCAGCTGTGATCGACCCGGAGGAATGCCTGCTCATCTCCGCCACCCGCCTGGACGACGTCCCGCTGCGAGTGGTCGCCCAACGGCTCGGCATCTCCGTCGATCTGGCCGCATCGTGGCGACGCGACGGCGAACGCCGCCTGGTGGCCGCGATCCAGGCCGGGGACCTGGACTGGGTGACCCTGTCCCCCGCCGGATGACTGGGTTGGCCAACCGTTGGCCAGCCGGCGGATCGACAACCTCCGGTTGGTGCCGAAACGAGGCCGTGGGTGGGCGGAACCAGGCGTGTGCCCCTGGTTCTGGGATGCCACCGCGGAGCGGACGACGGCAGTCGAGTGGGTGACCGTGTTCACGCCTCGGACACATCGGAACTCGCCAGGTGAGCCTCGAAGGGAGGTACGGGTTCTGCTCGACCCAACCGCCCGCCCGCGGTGGCATCCCCCACGCGACAGCACGCAGCCACGGAGCTCAAGGCACGAGGAGGTGACGTCCCGATGTACACGACAGCGGTCATGGCGCTCGCGGCGGCCGCGGACCTACCCACCGTGATCAACAACGCGACGGGGTGGCTGGTCGGGATCCTCGCCGCCCTCGCCACGTTCTTCCTGACCCTGGGTGGGTTGCGCTACATGGCCGCCGACGGCAACCCCTCCGAGGTCGAGCGCGCCAAGAGCGCTCTGCGGTCGGCAGCGATCGGTTACGGGTTGGCGATCCTGGCGCCGGTGGTGCTCACCGTTCTGAAGCAGATCCTGGGGGTCTGATGATGGGCTGGTTGTTCGATCAGGCCACGGCCTGGCTGCTGGGCTTCACCCGCGACACCCTGAACCAGACCTGGGCCCTCCTTGTCGCAACTTTGTTCCACCTGCCCGACGTGACCGGCCTGCCTCAGGTCGCCGCGGTCTCGGGCAGGTCACTGGCGATCGTGAACACCGGCTTCGTCGTCGTCATCATGGTCGTAGGGGTCGTCGTGATGACTCGCGACACCGTCCAGTCCAAGTATGGCCTCGCCGAGTTGGCGCCCCGGATGGTGATCGGACTGGTCGCGGCGAACTTCGCGCCAACGATCTGCCAGGCCATCACCACCACGGCGAACGCGCTGGTCGAGGCGCTGACCGGGCAGGGCATCGCCTCCGAACGCTCCCTGGCTGCGTTGCTGCGCGTGGTGACCGGCGCCTTGACGAACCCGACCTCCGCGCTCCTGGTCACCCTGATCGGCCTGACCATCGACGTCTTGCTGGCGCTGCTGCTGGTCGGTTGGATCGCCCGTTTCGTCGCCCTCATCGTCGCCGTCGGCGTCGCCCCCGCAGCGCTGGCCTGCCA
>JBAPWU010000553.1:0-4734 GCA_049283855.1 Kineosporiaceae bacterium | reverse complement strand
GCCCACCAGTGGCACGGTGGCGATCAGCCGGGAGCGGTCGTGCGGGTCCTCCACGCCGATGGTCCAGGCCCGGGTGTCCGGGCGACGGCACTGCGCGGCGACGTCGCCGCCCGCGTTCACCATCACGTCGTAGTCGTCGCCGAGCGCGGCGGACAGTCCCGCGCAGCAGCGCTCCACCGCCCAGCCCTTGACCAGCCCGGTCGGGTCGAACCGGCGCCCGCCTGCGGCGTCCGGCAGTTCGGCGTCGAACCAGCCCTCGGTCAGGTCCTTCGCCGTCTCGCACAGCCGGACGACGTCACGCACCTCCTGGTCGCACGCCTGGAGCGCCAGCTCGCCACGGCGCAGACGACTGATCTGGCTGTCGGCCTTCCAGGTGCTGAACACCGTGTCGACCCGGCGCAGCTGCTCGAAGGCCTGTGCGACAACGAGATCGCGGCCGTCCGGGACATCGGCGCCGGCGTCGCTGCTGCCGCCGAGGCTGCGCACGTGGATGCTGATCGGCATCCCCATGATCTGCTCGACCCAGGCGCGCTTGCCGGGCTCCATCTACAGGTTCGCCGTGTCGATCGCCGACTGCAGGGACGCCTTGTACCCGTTGCTGGTGACGGTGGCCCCGGAGACGCCGTCGAAGTCGGCGCTCTGGTGATCGACCGCCGCCCGGTTGAGGATCGGCACCGCCTCGGTGTTGATCACCACGTCGTGGTGGTTCTCCATCGGCACCTGGAGCACGTCGGCCGAGATGATCTTCTTGTCCTTGACCACGATCGTGACCTGGACCGGTCCCCACTCGGTGCCCACGGTGCGCCCGGAGTAGGTCTTGGTGGTGGCGGTCGCCTTCTTGACCGTCGCGGAGGGAGTGGCGCTCTTGGTGACCGCGCTGGGTTCGGGGCCAGAGGCCGGCGCGTCGCTGGACGGGGTCGGGTCCGTGGGCTCGGCGGTCGGCTCCTCGGCGGGCTGCTCCGCCGAGGGCGACTCGACGACGTCCGCCGCTGCATCGGTCAGCCTGGTCTCGGCCTCGTTGCGGCTGGTGTGATAGCTGAACAGCAGCACCAGACCGCTGATGGTGCTCATCATCGCGATCGCTATCCGGCGCATCGTGTCTCGTTCCTGTCCTTCTCGGTACCGACTCGTCCGTGCACAGCCCTCACCAGGAGAACCGCTCGAGGTGGATGCGCTGCCGGGGGACCCCGCAGGCTGCGGCGGCCGCCGCGGCGGCGTCCATCCACGCCTCCGCCCCGCACAGGTAGACGTCGTTGTCGGCGATGTCGGGCACCAGCTGACGCAGTGCGGTGGCGTCGTCCAGATGGGCCGCCGACTGGGGCAGCCAGCTGCTGCGACCGCTCACCCGGGGGCCGATCACGTAGAACACCCGGGCGCCTCTGGCGGCGGCCAGCGCATCCAGTTCGCCGCGGAGCACGAGGTCCTCGGTGCGCGAGGCGCGATAGATCAGGGTGACCTCGCCCGGGGCCTGCTCGAACTCCTCGAGCAGGGCCCGCAGCGGGGTGATCCCGATGCCCGAGCCGATCAGCGTGACCTTGCGCCGGGTGCGCACCCCGGCGTGCAGGCGACCGTAGGGACCCTCGACCAGCACCCGGCTCTCGGGTCGCAGCTGAGCCAGCGAGTGGCTCCCGTCGCCCAGCGCCTTGACCGTGATCCGCATCCGGTTCCGGGTGGGTACGGCTGACAGGGAGTACGGGTGTCCGCGGGTCCACCCCTGACGGTCCAGGAAGCGCCAGGTCAGGAACTGGCCCGCGTTGCCGAGCCGATCGAGGCGATGCCCGTTCATGATCACCGACACCACGCCGGGGCCCTCGGCCACCACCTGCTCGACCTCGATCCTCGACCTCCGGCTCCGCCACAGCGGTACCGCGATCCGCCAGATCAGGACGGCGCCCAGTGCCGCCGCGTACAGCGACCACCAGTACGCCCTGGCGATCGGGGAGTGGGTGAAGTCGGCGCCGGTCCACACCTCGTGCGGGATCGACAGGCCGACGCCGAGGTAGGCGTACAGGTGCAGCAGGTGCCAGGACTCGTAGCGCAGCTTCGCCCGCGCGCGCTTGATCGAGGTCCAGGACACCATCACGATCAGCGCGGTGGCCGCGGTGGCCAGCAGCATGCCGGGGTAGTTGACGACGAAGTCCCAGGTCTGGGCGACCAGGTTGACGTCGTCGACGGCGGCGTAGCCGGCGATGATCAGCACCAGGTGGACGGCGAGCAGGTTCACCGAGGTGAACCCGACCAGTCGATGACGGTGGGCCAGCACGTCCTGGCCGTAGGCGCGTTCGACCAGGGGGATCCGGGCCATCAGGAGCACCTGGATCAGCAGCAGGTCGGCCGAGAGCAGCCCGGAGAGCCGGCCCAGGCTGACCAGCCCGGTCCCGAGCCCGCTCAGGTGCTGCAGGCCTGAGTTGCTCACCCACAGCGCGACCACGACGAGCACGCTGGCCCAGGTGAGGGCTCCGACGACGTCGCGCCACCACGGAGGAACGCTCAGCCGATGCCGCTGCAGTGCCCTGGGGCGCCGGGTGGAGGCAGGCGCAGGGTCCATGCCGTCGGGGAGCATGACGGCAGTCATCCGACCTCCGAGGTCAGCGTGGCGACGAGGGGCCCGTCCGGGTCCGCCGCCCACTGTCGGGGATGAGCCTGTGAGCAGGCTGTGCACGGGCCGAGAGCGAGCCGAACGAGGTCCGGATGTGACTCGGTTCACGCCCCCGGGCTCGGGCGCTGGGGCTCAGGCCTCGGGCTCGGGGCGCTGCAGCACCTCGTCGGCGTCCACGATCCGGTAGGCGTACCCCTGCTCGGCGAGGAAGCGCTGGCGATGGGCGGCGAAGTCCTGATCCAGGGTGTCCCGGGCGACGATGGCGTAGAAGCGGGCGCCGCGGCCGTCGGCCTTCGGGCGCAGGATCCGGCCCAGCCGCTGCGCCTCCTCCTGACGGGAGCCGAAGGAGCCGGAGACCTGGATCGCGACACTCGCCTCGGGCAGGTCGACCGAGAAGTTGGCCACCTTGCTCACGACCAGGGTCGGGATCTCGCCGGAGCGGAACGCGGCGTACAGCCGCTGGCGCTCCTTCACCGTGGTGGCGCCGGTGATCACCGGGACGTCGAGCCGGCCGGCGAGCTCGTCGAGCTGGTCGAGGTACTGCCCGATCACCAGGATCGGCTCGCCGACGTGCCGGGCGACCAGGGCCTCGACCACCTTGGCCTTCTCCTGGGCGGTGGAGCACAGCCGGTAGCGCTCCTCCGGCTCGGCGGTGGCGTAGAGCAGCCGGTCCCGTTCGGGCAGGGTGACCCGCACCTCGACGCAGTCGGCCGGGGCGATGTAGCCCTGCGCCTCGATGTCCTTCCACGGGGCGTCGTAGCGCTTGGGCCCGATCAGGGAGAACACGTCGCCCTCGCGGCCGTCCTCGCGCACCAGGGTCGCGGTCAGGCCGAGGCGGCGGCGGGCCTGCAGGTCGGCGGTCATCCGGAAGATCGGCGCCGGCAGCAGGTGCACCTCGTCGTAGATCACCAGGCCCCAGTCGCGGGCGTCGAACAGCTCGAGGTGGCTGTAGACGCCCTTCCGCCTGGTCGTCATCACCTGATAGGTGGCGATGGTGACGGGGCGGATCTCCTTGCGGGCGCCGGAGTACTCGCCGATCTCGTCCTCGGTCAGGTGGGTGCGGTGCAGCAACTCGTCCCGCCACTGCCGCGCGGCGACGGTGTTGGTGACCAGGATCAGCGTGGTCGCCCCCGCCCGCGCCATCGCGGCGGCGCCGACGATCGTCTTGCCGGCGCCGCAGGGCAGCACGACGACGCCGGACCCGCCGTGCCAGAAGCCGTCCACCGCCTCGACCTGGTAGGGCCGCAGGGTCCAGCCGTCCTCGCGCAGGGCGATCGGGTGCGCCTCTCCGTCCACGTAGCCGGCCAGGTCCTCGGCCGGCCAGCCGAGCTTGAGCAGCACCTGCTTGAGATGGCCGCGCTCGCTGGGGTGGACCGCCACGTGCTCGGTGTCGATCCGCTGACCGACCAGCGGGATCACCTTCTTGCTGCGCAGCACCTCCTCGAGCACCGGCACGTCGAGGGCGCGCAGCACCAGCCCGTGGGTGGGGTGGTTCATCAGCTGGAGGCGGCCGAAGCGGTCCATCGTCTCCGCGACGTCGACCAGCAGCGAGTGCGGCACCGAGTACCGGGAGTACTCCAGCAGCACGTGCACGACCTGCTCGGCGTCGTGCCCGGCGGCCCGGGCGTTCCACAGGCCGAGGGGGGTCAGCCGGTAGGTGTGCACGTGCTCGGGGGCGCGCTCCAGCTCGGCGAACGGCGCGATCGCCTGTCGGCAGGCCACGGCCAGCTCGTGGTCGACCTCGAGCAGCAGCGTCTTGTCGCTCTGCACGATCAGCGGGCCATCGGTCATGTCCACGAGCCTAAGCGACCCAGGACCGCACACAGGCGATCGGGAGAGTCAGCGTGGGGGCGGCTCGGTGCCGGCGCCCGCGGAGACCGGGACGACGGCGGTGACCCGGGAGACCGGGAAGGTGCGCACGCTGGCGGTCTGCCGGTCGAACGCGCTGACCCGGCCGCCGTCCACCTGCAGCGGTTCGACCAGGCGCTGGGCGGCCACGCCGTCGCCGTCGACGTAGCCGACCCAGACCGGACTGCGCCGAGCGGCCGCCTGGCGCAACAGGGCCAGCAGGGTGGCCACCTCGATCGGTGAGGACGGCGGAGCCGGCGGCGTCTGCGGCGCGGGCGGGTGGGGCG
>JBAPWU010000552.1:0-6358 GCA_049283855.1 Kineosporiaceae bacterium | reverse complement strand
CCCACCACCGGCGCAGCGCTCAGACCAATCCGGCCTTGGTCACGTCGACCTGGCCCAGAGCAGTGGTGGCCATGCCGGAGTACCTCTTCGAGTGCGCGGCGAGGTACTGGTAGAAGTACGGGACGATGATCGGGGTGTCCCGCTGCAGGATGCTGCTGATCGCGCTCGCCGACTTCTTCTGCGCATCGATCCCGATCGAGGCCTGGAAGGCCTTGAACGCCGCGTCGAACTCCTTCGAGGAGTACTGCGAGGAGTTCCACACCCCGCCGGTGGACAGGGCCGCGTTGAGGAAGACGTCCGGGGTGCCGCGGTGGCCGTAGTCGACGATGCCGATCTCGGCGGCACCCGAGCACGGCGGGTCGGCCGGCGCCTCGGGGCACCAGGACTTGCCGTAGAAGCTGCCGGTGTCCTCCACCGACACGTTCAAGGTGATCCCCGCCTCCTGCGCGCCGCCCTTGATCAGGACGGCGAGGTCGGGCACCTCCTGCAGCTTCACCGCGTGCAGCGTGGCCGAGAGGCTGGGCACCCCGGCCGCGGCGAGCAGCGCCTTCGCCTTGGCGATGTCCTTCTTGCGGGCCGGCAGCGAGGGGTCGGCGTAGGGGTAGACCGGTGCGATGACCGTGTCCGCACCCACGTCGGCCTGCCCCTTGAACAGCGACTGGACCATGGCCTCCCGGTCCAGGGTCCAGGCGAGCGCCTCGCGGACCTTGGGGTCCTTGAACACGCCCTTGTCGGTGCGCATCCACACCTCACGGTGGGTCGAGGCCTTCAACGCGATGATGTTCAGGTTGGAGTTGTTCAGGAGCCCTTCGCCGCCGGTGACCGAGAACTGCACGATCGCGTCCACCGAGCCTGACTGGAGCGCGACCACCTGGGGCTGCAGGTCCTGGAAGAACACCCACTCGACGCTGTCGAGCGGGGTCTTGCCACCCCACCAGGCCTCGTTGCGCACGAAGGTGGCGCCGACCTTGGCGTCGAACTTGGTCAGCTTCCACGGCCCGGTGCCGTTCGGCTTCTTGTCCAGGGTGGTCCCGTCCGGGAGCGCCTTGGGGATGATCGCGGCCTGGGCGTTGTCGGTGGAGACCAGGTAGGGGAAGTTCCCGTTCGGGCCGGTCAGCGTGAACACGACCGTCGAGGCGTCCTTCGCCTTCACCGAGCCGGCCTGGATCACGCCCTTCAGTGCGGAGTTGCCGGCCTTGACCAGGCGCTCCATGGTCGAGACCACGTCGTCGGTGGTGAACGGGCTGCCGTCCTGCCAGGTCACGTTCTGGCGGATCGTGAAGGTCCACTCCGAGCCGTCGCCGTTCGGCGCCCACTTCTCGGCCAGGCCCGGCTTCAGCTGCAGGTCGCCGCCGGTGTAGACCAGGAACTCGTAGCACTGGGCGATCAGGCCGTAGGCGGCGAGGTCGACCATCTTCACCGAGTCCAGCGGGCTGGACGGCGCGATGCTGGCGATCTTCATCGTGCCGCCCTGCTTGACCGCCCCGGCGGACGCGCCGCCCACGCCCACGCCGGTCGCCTGGGTGGCGCTCCCGGTGGAGGCGACGATGTCGTTGGCACCGCCGCAGGCGGCCAGGGTGGCCGTGGTCATGCCGAGGGCGAGACCGAGGCGCACGAAGTCGCGGCGCCCGACCTTGCCGGCGGCGAAGGACTCGATGAGATCGAGCTGCAGGGGGCTCGCGGCGCTCCTGATGCGGTCGTACTCGCGACGTCCGGTCATTCGTCAGCCACCTTCTGCCGTGGCCCACCCAGGTGGACCGAAACCGAGAATCAAAGTGGTGGCCTAGTCATTCATCGGTGACCTTGGCTGTCAATACGACTGCTGTCACCACAAGGTCACGATCGGGTCACCACCTAGTGGTGGCTACGCCCTGTCCACCCCGTCGCCGGTGCCGACCTCGAGCACGACCCCCTCACGCGCTGAGCCCAGCACCCATGCGAGCGCGACCATCTCGTTCGGTCTGCTCAGGGGCTGATCACGGCCAGACCGAGGGCCCGGGTGGCCGCCGCCATGCGTTCGTCGTAGGTCACCACGCCGTCCAGGTCGTCGCCGAGGCGCAGCGCAGCGGCGAGATGGACGGCGTCCAGCGAGCGCAGCACAGCAGGGTCGAGCTCACCGGCACGCTGGTGGGTATCGGTGGTGATGGTGATCAAGGCGAGGCGATCCATGCGATCGCGGACCGCGGCCAATGCCTCGGCAGAGACCCGGCGGGCTGCGCGCAGCGCCTCGGTGCGGAGCAGATCTGACGACCAGAGGGCCCCGCTGCGTTCCTCCTCGGCGTCTGCCCAGGTTCGCATCTCGTCACTCCGGTCCTCGCGCACGGCCAGCTTCAGAAAGGCCGAAGTGTCCAGGTACCAGGGCATCGGCTCAGCGCTCGTCCTCGCGAAGCGCGGCGAGGGCGTGCGTGGCGCTGCGACCTGGCGGGGGAGAGACCGGCTCGCCGGCGTCGCGCATCCGGCGCCGCGGCAGGTGCACCTGGTCGGAATCGAGGAGATCGGCGAGGCCCATGGTGCGCGTCAGGGGAATCAACCGGGCCACCGCGCGTCCCCGATCGGTCACCGTGATCGACTCGCCGGCGACCACTCGCCGGAGCACCTCGCTGGCGTTCTGGCGCAGTTCTCTGACCCCTACCGTCTCCATGTGCTACAAAGTAGCACTCCCGGTCCGATACACACCGGCGGAGCATCAGCAGGGTTTGGGGCGTGGGAGCATGGGGGGTCCCCCGACGAATGAGGTAGACCCAGCGTGTCACCCATGGCCCGAACGGCGCTCGCGCCGTCCGAGACCCCTCCGGACAAGATCCGGAACTTCTGCATCATCGCTCACATCGACCACGGCAAGTCGACCCTGGCCGACCGGATGCTGCAGATCACCGGCGTGGTCGACCCGCGCCTGATGCGCGAGCAGTACCTGGACCGGATGGACATCGAGCGGGAGCGCGGGATCACGATCAAGTCCCAGGCGGTGCGGATGCCGTGGGAGAGTGAGGGCGTCACCTACGCGCTGAACATGATCGACACCCCCGGGCATGTCGATTTCACCTACGAGGTCTCGCGCTCCCTGGCCGCGTGCGAGGGAGCGGTGCTCCTGGTCGACGCCGCGCAGGGGATCGAGGCGCAGACCCTGGCCAACCTGTACCTGGCGATGGAGAACGACATGGCCATCATCCCGGTGCTGAACAAGATCGACCTGCCGGCGGCGAACCCCGAGCAGTGCGCGCAGGAGCTGGCCGGCCTGATCGGCTGTGATCCCGAGGACTGCCTGCGGGTCAGTGGTAAGACCGGCCTGGGGGTTGAGCCCCTGCTCGAGCAGATCGTGCGCCAGATCCCGCCGCCCAGCGGCGACCCGTCGGCCCCCGCCCGGGCGATGATCTTCGACTCGGTCTACGACACCTACCGCGGCGTGGTCACCTACGTCCGGGTGATCGACGGCTCGCTCTCCCCGCGCGAGCGGATCGTGATGATGTCGACCCGGGCCACCCACGACCTGCTCGAGATCGGCGTCATCTCACCGGAGCCCGTACCGTCGAAGGGCCTCGGCGTCGGCGAGGTCGGCTACCTGATCACCGGGGTCAAGGACGTGCGCCAGTCCAAGGTCGGCGACACCGTCACCGGCGCGAACCGGCAGGCCGCCGAGGCTCTCGGCGGCTACCGCGATCCCAAGCCGATGGTCTTCTCCGGCCTGTACCCGATCGACGGGTCGCAGTACCCCGACCTGCGCGAGGCCCTGGACAAGCTCAAGCTCAACGACGCCGCGCTGGTCTACGAGCCGGAGACGAGTGCGGCGCTCGGGTTCGGGTTTCGCTGCGGCTTCCTCGGGCTGCTGCATCTGGAGATTGTGCGCGAGCGGCTGGAGCGTGAGTTCAACCTCGAGTTGATCTCGACCGCCCCGAACGTGGTCTACGAGGTGACCCTGGACGACGGCCGCGAACTGGTCGTCACCAACCCCTCGGAGTACCCCGGCGGCAAGGTCGCCGAGGTGCGTGAGCCGATGGTGCGCTCGACCATCCTGGCCCCGAGCGAGTACATCGGCGCGATCATGGAGTTGTGCCAGCAGCGCCGCGGCACCCTGCTGGGGATGGACTATCTGTCCACCGAGCGGGTCGAGATGCGCTACGAACTGCCCCTGGCCGAGATCGTCTTCGACTTCTTCGACCAGTTGAAGTCGCGGACCCGGGGGTACGCGAGCCTCGACTACGAGGCCCATGGCGAGATGGCTGCCGACCTGGTGAAGGTCGACATCCTGCTGCAGGGCGAGCCGGTCGACGCCTTCAGCGCGATCGTGCACCGGGACAAGGCCTACAGCTACGGAGTGGCGATGGCCGGAAAGCTCAAGCAGCTCATCCCGCGTCAGCAGTTCGAGGTGCCGATCCAGGCCGCGATCGGGGCCCGGGTGATCGCCCGGGAGAACGTGCGCGCGATCCGCAAGGACGTGCTCGCGAAATGCTATGGCGGTGACATCACCCGTAAGCGCAAGCTGTTGGAGAAGCAGAAGGAGGGCAAGAAGCGGATGAAGATGGTCGGCCGGGTCGAGGTGCCCCAGGAGGCCTTCATCGCCGCGCTGTCCAGCGAGGCCGCAGACGCCACCGCCGAGAAGAAGAAGTAGGACCCGAGGTGAGGTGCTCATGACCGACGCTGGCCCCCGGGTGACTGCGGTCTGCGTGGTTCACGAGCTGCTTCCCGAGCCGACCAACCCCGACCGGCTCACCGCGATCGACAAGCGTGCTGTCGGCTACGCCGTGCCGGTGGGCCCGTACGGCCTCGGCGGGGACATGGTCAAGGACTACCGCCACCACGGCGGGATCGAGCAGGCGGTCTACGTGTACGCCGACGAGGACGCCGCGTGGTGGGCCGGTGAGCTCGAGCGGGAGATCCCGGCCGGCCTGTTCGGTGAGAACCTGCGCACGTCGGGCATCGACGTCACCGTGGCCGAGATCGGCGAGCGCTGGCGGATCGGCACTGCCGGTCTGGAGCTGGAGCTGACCAGCCCGCGGATCCCGTGCGCCACGTTCGCCCGGCGGATGGGCCAGGGCGGCAGCGCCGACGGGGAGAAGTGGGTCAAGCGCTTCACCGCCCACGGCGCCCCGGGGGCCTACTTCGCGGTCACCTCACCGGGCACGGTCAGCGCCGGCGACGTGATCGAGGTGGTGCACCGCCCCGGGCACGGGGTCAGCCTGGCCGACGTGTTCCTGAACGACGACGCACCGACCTATCAGCGGTTGCTCGACGCGGAGCAGGCCGGGAGCGTGCGGCTGCACGACGACATGCGCCGTCACGCCCGCGGCGTGGTCGATCGTGCCCAGCGCCCTTCCTGAGGGCGAGCCTGCTCCTGCCGACGGCGCGCTGCCGCCGTCGGTGCTGCACGGCGCGGACCGGCGTGCGTTCGGCGTGTACCTGCACGTGCCGTTCTGCGCCCGACGCTGCGGCTACTGCGACTTCAACACCTACACCTCGGCCGAGCTCGGCGGAGGTGCCGATCAGGACGCCTACGCCGATACCGCGATCCGTGAGATCGCTCTGGCCTCAAGGGTTCTGGACGCCGTCGGCCTGACCCCCGGCGGCGGTGGACGGGTGGCGGCCACCGTGTTCGTCGGGGGCGGCACCCCGACCCTGCTCCCGCCCGGTGACCTGGCCCGGATGCTCGGAGCGGTCAGGGACACGTTCGGTCTGCGCGAGGACGCCGAGGTGACCACGGAGGCCAACCCCGACTCGGTCACCCGGGACGGGCTTCGCGTCCTGGCCGCGGCGGGCTTCACCCGGGTCTCCTTCGGCATGCAGTCCGCGGTGCCACACGTGCTGAGCGCGCTGGATCGCACCCACGACCCCGAGCGGGTGCCGCAGGTCGTCGACTGGGCCCGCGAGGCCGGCCTGAAGGTCAGTCTCGACCTGATCTACGGCACGCCGGGGGAGTCCCTGGCCGACTGGCGGGTGAGTGTGGACGCCGCGCTGGCCTGCGGCGTCGACCACATCTCGGCCTATGCCTTGGTCGTGGAGCAGGGCACCAAGCTCGCCGCCCGGGTCGCCCGCGGCGAGCTGGCCTTCCCGGACGACGACGCGTCGGCCGCTGCCTACGAGCTGGCCGACGACCGGCTGAGCGAGGCCGGGTTCGGCTGGTACGAGGTGAGCAACTGGGCCCGCACCCCGGCCGACGCCTGCCGGCACAACCTGGGCTACTGGCGCGGCGACGACTGGTGGGGGATCGGCCCCGGCGCCCACTCCCACGTCGGCGGGGTGCGCTGGTGGAACGTGCGCCACCCCCGCGCCTACGCCCAGCGGCTGGCCGCCGGGCTCTCGCCGGCCCAGGGCAGCGAGCTGCTCACCGACGTGCAGCGGTACACCGAGCACGTGCTGCTCGGGG
>JBAPWU010000551.1:0-3038 GCA_049283855.1 Kineosporiaceae bacterium | reverse complement strand
GGGACGGTGACCGCGTGGTCGGCGGCATCGGCGTGAGCGGCGGCACCGGGGCGCAGGACGCCCGCGTCGCCGCCGCCGGAGCGGCCGTGTTCACAGCCGCCCGTCACGGTGCGACGACGTGAGCGAGCAGCCGATCGGCCGGTTCCGGTTCATGGACGCCGCGCGGGTCAATCTCGACGGGTTCGCCGTGCCCGACGCCGCCCTGGGCCTGGTGGCCTTCGACTCCCCCGGCGACCCGGCGCCGTCCCTGGTGGTCACCGACGGCCGGGTGGTCGAGCTCGACGGCCGCGCCGAGGCCGACTTCGACATCGTCGACGCCTACATCGCCGCCCATGGCCTCGACCTCGACGTGGCCGAGGAGGCGATGGGGATGGCCGACGTCGCGTTCGCCCGGATGCTCATCGACCCCGGCGTCCCCCGGGCGGAGGTGGTGCGCCTGGCCGGCGGGATGACCCCGGCCAAACTGGCCCGCGTGCTGGGCCTGCTGCGCCCGGCCGAGCTGGTGATCGCGATGACCAAGTGCCGGGCCCGGCGCACCCCGAGCAACCAGGCCCACGTGACCAACCGCTCCGACGACCCGCTGCTGCTGGCCGCCGACGCGGCGACCGCCGCCGCGTTCGGGTTCCGCGAGATCGAGACCACGGTGCCGGTCCTCGGCGACGCGCCGTCCAACGCGGTGGCGGTGAGCATCGGCGCGGCCGTCGGCTCCCCCGGCGTGCTGGTGCAGTGCTCGGTGGAGGAGGCCCTCGAGCTCGAGCTCGGCATGCGCGGCCTGGTCTCCTACGCCGAGACGGTCTCGCTCTACGGCACCGAGCAGATCTTCGTCGACGGCGACGACACGCCGTGGTCCAAGGCCTTCCTCACCTCGGCCTACGCCAGCCGCGGGGTGAAGATGCGGGTCACGTCCGGCGGCGGCGCCGAGGCGCTGATGGGCGGGGCGCAGGGCCGCTCGATGTTCTCCCTCGAGGCGCGCTGCGTCGCCCTGGCCCGGGCGATCGGCGCGCAGGGGGTGCAGAACGGCGGGATCGACTCGGCGTCGGTGGCCGGGTCGGTGCCCGGCGGCGTCCGCTCGTTGATGGCCGAGAACCTGATGGTGATGCTGCGCGGGCTGGAGGCGTGCACCGGCAACGACGCGCTGATGAGCGAGTCCGAGGTGCGCCGCACCTCACGCACCCATCCGATCTTCATCGCGGGGTCGGACTTCATCTGCAGCGGGTTCGGCTCGATCCAGCGCTACGACAACATGTTCGGCCCGAGCCAGTGGAACGCCGAGGACATCGACGACTACCTGGCGATGCAGCGCGACTGGGGGGTCGACGGGGGCCTGCGCACCGCCGCCGAGCCGCACGTCGCCCGGTTGCGCCGGCGGGCGATCGAGGCCGTGCGTGCGGTCTACCGGGTGCTCGGTCTGGCCGGGTTCAGCGACGAGTGGGCCGAGCAGGCCTGGGACGCGGCCGGGTCCAAGGACGTGCCCGCGGCCGACCTGATGGTTCCGCTGGCCGCCTCCCGGCTGATCCGGGACACCCAGGTGACCATGATCGAGGTGATCGACGCCCTCGCCGAGACCGGCTTCGAGGACGAGGCCGAGCGCATGCTCGCCATGCTGCGCGAGCGGGTGCGCGGCGACTACCTGCAGACCGCCGCGATCTTCGACGAGCGGATGACCGTGCTCTCGGCGGTCACCGACCCCAACGACTACGCCGGCCCGGGCACCGGGTACACCCCGACCCCGGCCCGCCAGGCGGAGATCGACACCATCCGCCAGCAGCGCTCGGTCGGCGACATCCGGGCGGAGCAGGAGCTCCATCGCGACGACGCGCTGACGGCGAGCGGAGCGGCCGAGGCCGGGCACGATCCGCGCGACGTGGTGATCGGACTGTCCCCCGCCGCGGGCCGGGCGATCTGGCGGACCCTGTCCGGGCTGACCCTGACCGAGGCGCTGGAGGAGGTGCTGGCCGGGGTCGAGGAGGAGGGCTGCCGGGGCCGGGTGGTGCGGGTCAACGACGGCGTCGACCTCGGCCGGATCGGCCTGACCGCAGCCCGGCTGGCCGGTTCCGGGATCGGGATCGGGCTGCAGGCCAAGGGGACCGCGCTGATCCACCGCCGGGACCTGGCCCCGCTGGCCAACCTCGAGCTGTACAGCGTGGCACCCACCCTGACCCGGGCCGCCTACCGGCTGCTCGGCATCAACGCCGGCCGGCACGCCAAGGGCGCCACCCCGCAGCCGCAGCGCAATCCCTACTCCGACGAGGCGATCGAGGCGCGCTACCACACCGCGGTGGTCGCCCTGGTGGCGATCGAGCGTTCCTGCGTGGTGACCGGCGGCGGCGTCGAGGCGATCACGGTGCAGGGGTGGTGAGCGGCGTGCGGGCCCGATCGGGCAAGGACCTCGATGCGGTGACGCTGGACGCGGTGACCGCCGGCGAGGTCGGCATCGACGACGTCCGGATCCATCCCGAGACCCTGCTCGCCCAGGCCGAGGTGGCCGAGCGGCACGGCAATCCCCAGCTCGGCCAGAACTTCCGGCGCGCGGCCGAACTGGCCCTGATCGGCGACGAGCGGGTCCTGGCGATCTACGAGGCGCTGCGCCCGCACCGGTCCACCGAGGCCGAGCTGCTCGCCATCGCCGCCGAACTGGACGCCGCGGGCGCGCCGTCCAGCGCCGCCCTGGTCCGGGAGGCGACCGGGGTCTACCGCAGGCGGGGCCTGCTGCGGTGAGGCTCGCGGCCGGCGTCGACATCGGCAACACCACCACCGAGATCGTGCTCGCCGACCTCGACCTCAGCCCGCCGCTCCCCCTGGCCTGGGACCGCCGTCCGACCCGCGGGGTGAAGGGGTCGATCGAGGCGGCACAGGGTGCCGCCCGACTGCTCGACCGGTTGGAGCGGCGGGCCGGCACGGCGTGCGAGCTGGTGCTGATCACGCCGCAGGCGCCCGCGGACACGCTGCTGATCGGGGTGGATCGGGCCGCGCCGGACACCGGACGGCTGCGCCTGCTCGCGGCCGGGTCGCCGACACCGGCCGGCGCGGGCCACGCG
>JBAPWU010000550.1:0-16858 GCA_049283855.1 Kineosporiaceae bacterium | reverse complement strand
GGACGAGGGCGTCCAGTTCCGCCGGTGACGGCGCCGCCCCCGGGCCGTTGAGCTTGGTGGTGGGGCCGCCGGGGGTGAGCACCGTGGTGTTCACCCGGGTCGGGCCGGCCATCGGGACCGCCCGATGGGCCACGCCGTCCCGCTCCAGCAGCTGCACGAGCTGGGCGCCGGTCGCGCCGCCGACGCCGAGCACGGCCAGGGAGGCCACCCCCGCCCCGGCCAGGGTCCTGGTCACGTTGACCCCCTTGCCGCTGGCCTCGACGGTGGCGGAGGTCGCGCGGTGGACCTCGATCTCGGTGCGGGTCAGGGCGTCGCCGGGGGCCAGCACGTAGGTCAGGTCCAGCCCGGGGTTCGGGGTCACCGTGACGATCACACGACCACCGCCTCGACGCCGCTGGCCCGGATCCGGCGCAGCTGGCCGTCGCCGGCGCTGCGATCGGTCACGATCGTGGACAGATCGCGGACCTGGGCGAACCGATACGAGGAGTCGGCGCCGAACTTGGTGCCGTCGGCGAGCAGGATCACCCGGCGGCTGGACACCACGGCCCGGGCCTTGACCGCGGCCACGCCGGCGTCCGGGCAGGTCAGGCCCCGCTCCAGGGTCACCCCGTTGGTGCCGATCAGGGCAAGGTCGAAGACGAAGTCCTCGAGCATCCGCACCGCCCAGTGGTCGATCGCGCCCAGGGTGTGCGACCGGATCCGGCCGCCGAGCACGACCACGTCGAGGTTGTCCCGGGGGGCGAGGATGGTGGCCACCGGCAGGGCGTTGGTGACCACGGTCATCGGCCGGGAAGGGTGCAGCCGTTCCGCGAACGCCTGGAGGGTCGAGCCCTCGTCGATGTAGACGAACTCGGCGGCGTGCACCAGTGTCGTGGCGTGGTCGGCGATCCGCGCCTTCACGTCCTGGCGGGCACCGGCGCGCAGGGACAGCTGCCCCTCGAAACCCAGCCGCTCGACCGGGACCGCCCCGCCGTGGACTCGGCGCAACAGGCCCTCGCTCTCCAGGACGTTGAGGTCACGGCGGACCGTTTCGCGGGCCACGTCCAGGAGCCGGGCGACCTCGGCGACATCGATCCGGCCCTGCTGACGGGCATGGTCGACGAGCCAGCGACGACGCTCGACTCCGTACATCTCCATGGCCCGACTCCGCCCGTTCTCGACCGGGTATGACCGTTCGACGAACGGGCCCGATTCCACTCCCGGAACCGATTGTCCGCAAGTGGGCACAACAAACGGACATGTCCGGACGCCAAACGGATTGAGACGGTCACGGCCGTTCTGCGATCGTTATCACTCGGCAATGATCATTCCCGGGTTGTCCTCTTGACATGCCGACCCCAGGGTGATGGCCGGCTACCGTCCCGACCTCTGGTCCGCCCGGACCACGTGGACGGCGCGACGACCTGCAGGATCAGGGAATCGGCGGCCGCCGCCACGTCAGCCGGGCGAGGTGGGACGAGCGCGCGCCGGCCCGGACGGCCTCCCCGACGACACCGTCCGGGCCTTCGTGGACGACGCCAGGCACCTGGCCGTGGTGGTCCGTGACGGCCTGCCGAGGCTGGGCGACCTCCGCGGCCCGGACGCCGTCCACCTGGCCTGCCACCTCGGCACCGACACCGTCTCCCCGGCCGGCCTCGGTGCCCGGATCTGTGGCCCCCGCCTCTCCTCCGGGGCGGCCGCCCTCACGCCGTGGCGGGGGCCGTGAACTGGCTGGTGTAGAGCTCGTGGTAGACGCCACCGGCCGCCAGCAGCTCCTCGTGCGTGCCCCGCTCCACCACCGCGCCGTGGTCCATCACCAGGATCGTGTCGGCGTTGCGGATCGTGGAGAGCCGGTGCGCGATCACGAAACTCGTTCGCCCCGAACGCAACCGTGCCATCGCCTGCTGCACCAGCACCTCGGTACGGGTGTCCACCGAGCTGGTCGCCTCGTCCAGGATCAGGATCGCCGGGTCGGCCAGGAAGGCCCGGGCGATGGTCAGCAGCTGCTTCTCACCGCTGGACAGGTTCGAGGCCTCGTCGTCCAGCACGGTGTCATAGCCGTCGGGCAGGGTGCGCACCAGGTGGTCGACGTGGGCGGCCTCGGCGGCGCGGCGCAGCGCGTCGTCCACACCGGGCCGCGTCCCGTTGGGGGACAGCAGCTCCCGGCTGTCGCCGTAGCGGATGTTGTCCGCGATCGTGCCGCCGAACAGCCAGGCGTCCTGCAGCACCATGCCGAAGTTGCGGCGCAGGTCGTCGCGGCGCATCTCGCGGATGTCGACCCCGTCGAGCCGGATCGCGCCGCCGTCCAGCTCGTAGAACCGCATCAGCAGGTTCACCAGGGTGGTCTTACCGGCACCGGTCGGCCCGACGATGGCCACCGTCTGCCCCGGCTGGGCCTCCAGCGACAGGTCGGTGATCAGTGGCGCGTCCGGGGAGTAGCCGAAGGCGATCCGGTCGAAGACCACGTGCCCGCGCGAGCGCTGCGGCGGCGTGGCCGGCGCCGGCGGCTCGACCGACTCCTCGGGCTCGTCGAGCAGCTCGAAGACCCGCTCCGCGGAGGCGATCCCGGACTGCACCAGGTTCGCCATGCCGGCCAGTTGCCCGATCGGCATCGCGAACTGCCGGGAGTACTGGATGAAGGCCTGCACGTCGCCCAGCGACATCGCCCCGGAGGAGATCCGCAGCGCACCGATCACCGCGATGCCGACGTAGCCGAGGTTCGAGATCACGTTCGTCGCGGGCATGATGATGCCGCTGACGAACTGGGCCTTGCGGCTGGCGTCGAAGACCTGGGTGTTGGACACCTCGAAGGTGTCGATGGCCTGCTGACGCCGCCCGTAGACCGCGACCAGCTCGTGCCCCGAGAACATCTCCTCGACGTGGCCGTTGAGCGTTCCGGTCCACTTCCACTGGGCGGCGAACTGCGGCCGGGACCGCTTGGCCACGATCACCGTCACCACGACCGACAGCGGCACGGTGACCAGTGCGACCAGGGCGAGCAGCGGGCTGATCCAGAGCATGATCGCCAGGATGCCGAACACCGTCGCCAGGGACGTGATGGCCTGGGTGAGCGACTGCTGCAACGTGGTGGAGATGTTGTCGATGTCGTTCGTCACCCGGCTGAGCAGGTCTCCGCGCGGGTGGGAGTCGAAGTAGCGCAACGGCAGTCGGCCCAGCTTGAGGTCGACCCGCTCCCGAAGCAGGAAGATCGCCCGCTGGGTGACCCCGGCCATGATGTAGGCCTGCGCCCAGCCGAACACCGCCGCGGCGGCGTAGACGGCGACCACGATCAGCAGCGCCCGGTAGAGCGCACCGAGGTCGACGCCCTGGCCGGGCACCAGACCCTGGATGCCGGCGAGCATGTCGGCCATCTGGTTCTCACCGCGAGCGCGCAGCGCCGCCACGGCCTGGGCCTGGCTCACCCCGGCGGGCAGCTGCGCGGCGACCACGCCGCGGAACACCACGTCGGTCGCGTTGCCCAGCAGCTTCGGCCCCGCCACCGAGAAGCCGACGCTGACCAGGGCCATCGCCACCACGACGATCACCTGAGCCCGGTCCGCCTCCAGCAGGCGGAGCAGGCGGACGAACGAGCCCCGAGCATCCTTGGGCTTGTCCGGGGGCGGGCCGCCACCGCGCATGAAGCCCGGGCCGTGGCCGCTCATGCCGCGTCCTGCGCGGAGAGCTGGGACTCGACGATCTCCCGGTAGGTCTCGCAGCCGGCCAGCAGCTCCTCGTGCCGTCCGGTACCCACCACGCGCCCGGCGTCCAGCACCACGATCTGATCGGCGTGCAGCACGGTGCTGACCCGCTGCGCCACGATCACCACCGCCGCCAGGGTCGTCTCACGCACCAGGGCCGCCCGCAGCCGGGCGTCGGTGCCGTAGTCGAGGGCCGAGAAGCTGTCGTCGAACAGGTACACCCGCGGACGCCGCACCAGCGCGCGGGCGATCGCCAGCCGTTGTCGCTGCCCGCCGGAGAAGTTCGCACCGCCCTGCTCCACCAGGTGGGCCAGGCCATCGGGCAGGTCGCGGACGAAATCGGCGGCCTGGGCCACCTCGAGCGCGTGCCACAGCTCGTCGTCCGCGGTCTGGGGCGCCCCGAAACGCAGCGTGTCGGCGACCGTGCCGGTGAACAGGAAGGCCCTCTGCGGCACCAGGCCGAGCTGGCCCCACAGGTGCTCACGGGGCATCCGGCGGATGTCGACGCCGTCGAGCCTCACCGATCCGTCGGTGACGTCGTACAGCCGTGGGATCAGGTTCAGCAGGGTGGTCTTGCCCGACCCGGTGCCGCCGACGATCGCGGTGACCTCGCCGATCCGCAAGGTCAGGTCGACGTCGTGCAGCACCGGGTCCTCGGCGCCGGGGTAGCGGAAGTCGACCGTGTCGAACTCGATGACCGCGTCCCCGGGCTCGGCCGGCCGCGGGGCCGGGACGGCCGCATCGTCCGGGTCGGTGATCGCCGGTACGGTGTCGAGCACCTCGGCGATCCGCTCGGCGGAGGCGGCGGCGCGGGGCACCATCGCGATCATCATCACGGCCATGAGCACCGAGAACAGGATCTGCATCATGTAGCTGATGAAGGCCCCCAGGGTGCCGACCTGCATCTGGCCCTCCGAGATCAGGCGGCCGCCGTAGCCCACGACGCCGACACTGGCCAGGTTGATCACGAACATCAGCGTGGGGAAGGTGAACGCGAACAGGCGGGCGACGGACAACTGGGTGTCGGTCAGCGCCGCATTGGCCTCGGCGAACCGCGCCTCTTCGTGCCGGGTGCGCACGAAGGCCCGGACGACGCGCACTCCGGTGAGGTTCTCGCGCAGCACCTGGTTGATCGCGTCGATCCGCTTCTGGACCACCCGGAACAGGGGCAGGGCCTTACGCAGGGTGAGCAGGACGATCGCCAACATGATCGGGATGATCACGACCAGCAGCGTCGACAGCCGGGGGTTCTCGCGCAGCGCCATGATCACACCGCCGACCACGGTGATCGGCGCCATCGCCATCAGGTTCAGGCCCATCAGTACCAGCAGCTGCACCTGCTGCACGTCGTTCGTCGTCCGGGTGATCAGGGACGGTGCCCCGATCGTGGTCACCTCACGCAGCGAGAACGTCTCGACCGTGGTGAACACAGCGGCACGCAGGTCACGCCCCACCGACATCGCCACCCGGGCCGACAGATAGGTGCCGGCGATCGCGGCGAAGCCCACCATCACCGAGATGGCGAGCATGACTCCGCCGAGGCGCATGATGTGGCCGGTGTCGCCGACCAGCACGCCGTCGTTGATGATGTCGGCGTACAACGTCGGCAGCACCAGCGCGGCGATCGCCTGAGCGAGCAGCAACACCGTGATCACCGCAATGGTGGCCCGATAGGGCGGCAGGAACCGGCGGAACAGACCTGTCATCCCATCATCATCGCCCACCGCCAGCGACGTCGGCCCCTCGGGGTGCGGCGACCCGGACGTCAGGCGGTGATGCGGTAGCCGTGGCGCTCGCCCAGGGCGAGGCACTCGGCCAGCGGCAGCACGCCGTCCGACGTTCCGGCGCCCCGCAGGCACGCGGCCGCGACGCTCACCCCGGCCCGCAGGCAGTCCGGCACCGGCCACCCCTCGTGCAGGCCGAAGATGACCCCGCTGGCGAAGGCGTCACCAGCCCCGGTCGCGCTACGGATCTCCGCGCGGGGCAGGCGCACCGACCCCTGGCGCCAGACCTGGCCCCCCGGCGCGGCCGCCACACAGCCCGCCGGGAAGTGCACGGCGACGAGGGTTCCCACACCGAGGTCGATCAGGCGCAGCGCCACCCGCTCCAGCGCCGCCCAGTCGGGTGCGCCGTCCGCCCCGGTCGCCGCCACCTCCTCGCCGGCCAGCGCGGAGGCCTCGATCTCGTTCACCACGATCGAGTCCAGGTGCGGCAGGCACGGCAACGCCACGGCCCGGATCTCCTCCGGGGAGAGCGAGACCAGCTCGAGGTTGGTGCGCATCCCGGCCTCCTGGGCCGCCGCGAGCACCCGGGACCAGCCGTGGCCGGCGTCCATCGCGGGGTGCAGCCCGGGGGCGCCCATGTGCAGGATCCGGGCGGACGACGAGGCGAGGTCGACGTCCTGCTCCTGAAGCAGCCCGTTCGCCCCGACGTGGTGGAAGAAGGTGCGTGACCCGCCGTCGCGCACCACCATCGCGTCGGTGAACGAGGTGGCCGCCTCGCCGGAGCGGCGGATGCCACGGGTGTCGATGCCGTCGCCGGCGAGGGCCTCGAGCACGAAGTCCCCGTGCTCGTCCTGCCCGACCACCCCGGCCACGGCGAGCGGGAACGACGCGCCGAGCCGGGCCAGGTCGACCGCCAGGTTCAGGGCCGGTCCGCCGGTGCTGGTGGCCACCGACTCGATCACCGCGATCCGCTCCTGCGGCGGGTAGGCATCGATCACCTTGCCGACGTCGACCACGATCGACCCGGCGCACAGCACCCCGGAGCGCACCGGCTCAGCCCTGGGCGAGGGCCGGCTCGGTGATCATCTGGTCCTCGGCGAGGGATCGCGCCGGCGCGATCCCCTTGCCGCGGAGCACCTCGTGGTAGGAGACCACGGCCTGCTCGGGCGTCACCTGCCGACGCAGCACGGCGCGCATCGCCGCGAGCAGGTCCAGCTGGGACTCGGCCCGCTGCACCTTGCGCCCGAACAGGGCCACCCGCGCACCGTGCTGCTCCGCCTGGGACAGCAGCTCGAAGGTGTCCCGGGTGGTGCCAGCGGACCCGCCGAGGATGCCGACGACCAGGGAGGGGTCGTGCGAGACCAGTTCGTCCATCACCGCGGCGCCGTTGTAGGCCATCTTCAGGAACTGCGGACGCTCGGCCTGGGTCACCCCGGCCAGGAGCCGCACGATGTGGTCGTTGATGAAGACCCCCACGTCGTTCGGGGCCAGGCCCACCGGCGCGTTCGGATTGAACACCTCGAGGAAGTGCCGGATCCCCAGGGCATGCGCCTCGGCCCGGAACTGGGCGTACTGCTCGAGGGTGGCCAGGTCGTAGTCGAGGTCGTTGTTGAAGGTGACCGAGTAGAGCACCAGGGTGCAGAACTCCCGGATCCGCTCGAGGTTCGCCGTCCGGAAGGGGCGGGACAGCCGGCCGGGGTAGGCGGATCCGCGGGCGTTCCAGATGTCGGTGGTGTCGTTGGCCCGCACGGCGAGGGTGACGGAACTGGCCTCGAACACGCCGTCCAGGGCCAGCCGCTCGCCGTTGGAGGCCGAGGTGAGCACGATGTCGACCGCCTCGGCCCGCACCTCGTCCACCATCGCCTGCAGGTACTCGGCCCGGGTCCGGTACCGGCCGGGCTGACCTGGAGCCGGACCCGCCGCCTGGACGCCGAAGGCCATGTCGGCGTCCTTGGCGTCGGCGATCACGAAGTCGTCCGGCGTGTAGGTGCCCCGGACGATCGCGGACAGTTTGCGTTCCAGAGCCTTCATGGCGCCAACGATAGGGGCGACCGGCCTCCCGGTGGGTCAGGAGGGCGGCCGTCGCCGTGCGCTCCAGACCCTGGCCAGGACCGCGAGCCCGATCAGCCCCCAGATCGCGTTCAGGGTGGCCGCCGACCACACTCCCCCGGCGACGGCGGCCACGCCCAGGCCGATCGAGCCGGCGATGTTGAGCACCTGGTAGGGAACGCTGTCGCCGGTGACCCGGTCGTTGGAGACCAGCCAGTAGGCGAGCAGCAGCATGAAGGTGCCGGCCCAGCCGAGCACGGCCGCCACCCCGTCGAAGGTCAGCATGGGTCAGGCCTTTCCGGGGACGCCGGTGGGACTGCAGGGGATCAGACCCGCGGCGACCTTGCCGGACACCACGCGGGTGGCCGCCTGGTTCAGGCGGCGGGTGAACATCGGGGACCGGGCCGCCTCGGCCACCAAGGCCCTGCGCATGCTGTCCACCTGCCAGGAGCGGACCGTGAGCACCAGGTCGCCCCCGGCGCCGACGAACCGCACCGCTCGCGCCCCGACCGGCACGGCGGCCACGGCCTTGGCGGCACCGAGATCGTCGGAGACGGCGATCCCGGTGAACCGCAGGTCGGTCCGCAACAGGTCGGTGACGACCCGGGGGGAGAAGGCGGCGATCCGTCGGGCGTCGAGCCGGGGGTAGCGGGCCGAAGAGACCATCACTGCCTGGGTGCCGGCCGCCACGGCGGCCCGGAACGGGGCCAGGTTGGCATCGCGGGCGGTGGTCACGCCGTCCACCGCGGCGGCGGAGGCGTCGGTGTTGACCCGGACCCGGCCCAGTCCCGGGAAGTGCTTCGCCGCCGTCCCGACGCCGGCCCCCTGCGTGGCGCGGACCACGACGGAGACGTCGGCCGAGACCGCGGACGGCGTGTGACCGTACTCGCGGGCGACCCTGCCGATCGGTGGGTTGCGGGAGCGGTCGGCCGGGGCCACGGTGTCGGCGACCGGGGCGAGGTTCAGCGTGATCCCGGCCCGGCGAAGGGCCGTGGCGGACGCCGCGGTGCGGGCGGCGAGGGTGGCCGAGTTCCACTGGCCCTGGGTACGGGCGCTCGGCAGACGAGGGAATCCGCTGCCGGAGAGGGTCTGCACCTGACCGCCCTCCTGGTCGGCGGCGATGTGCAGCGGGATGCCGACGCCGCTCCTCGCGGCCGCCTGCAGCTGGTCCACCTGGCGGCGGAGCGCGCCGACACTGATCGCGCTGCGGCCGCGCAGGAAGATGCCCCCCACCTGGTACCCGCGCACCACGCCGATCGCCGATGCCGGAGCCCCGGCCGGCACGCCCACCATGAGCACCTGCCCGGCCCGCTCGGTGACGGACAGGCCGGCCATCACGGTGGCCGTGCACCGCGCCTGCGCCTGCGCCCCGGTGAGGGTCGTCGGGGCGGGTGACGGGCCGAGCGGCATCGTGGTGAACGGCGCGGACGGGCTCGGGGTGACCGAACCGGTGGGCAGGACGGGGGAGGTGGCCGGCGTCGATGCGCTCGCGGTAGTGGAGGAGGAGTTGCCGGGGGCCGAAGCCGAGCTGCACGCCGCGGCGAGCAGGGGCAGACCGAGGCATATCCGCGTCCACCGCCCGCGCGGCAGCCCGAGTCGCCCGATCACCGACCCAGCCTGACATGACCTCGGCGGGCGGGGCCTGGGCGCGGTACCCGGGCGACGGCGCGGGCCACCGTTCGTCATACTGGGGTGCCGCGGCCGGCCGGCCAGGGTCCGCGGCGGAGGGCCTCTAGCTCAACTGGCAGAGCAGTGGACTTTTAATCCATTGGTTCCGGGTTCGAGCCCCGGGAGGCCTACAAACCCCCAGGTCAGCGGCATAGTGCTCGATCGGACTGCCCCGCTAGTCCCACTTTACTCCCATGATTCATTTCTCGGCCACCCCGGCTTGAGGCATGACCGCCGAACCTGTCGCACCCTGGCACGGCCGTCCCCGGACTCGCCGGACCGCGTTGGTCACCGCTCGTGCACACGTATTGATGAGCGTGATCGACGGCGGGTGCGCGGGCGCTCGCCTCAGCGGTGGGAGGTCCCATGGAGCAGCTCTGGAGTGTTCGCGACGTATCGGACTACCTCGGTGTACCGGTCACGACTCTCTACCGGTGGCGCTCGCAAAGGTACGGTCCGCCCGCCCGGCGAGTCGGCAAACATCTTCGGTACCGCGCGGTGGAAGTCGTTGCCTGGCTCGAGACACTCCCCGACCACGCCGGGTGACCTCACCAGCCTCAGCTACGGAGAGTGCCGGCCCGCCCGTGGGCGGGCGGCAATCCCCGGCGAGGCACTCGTAGCGCCCCGGGACTGAGGCCATACCGGTGGGACACGAGGTCGCGGCGCGATCCGCTCGCCCGCGTGGCGGGCGCCGCGCCGACTCATTCAGGCAGTAACTGAAAGCAACGCAACGGTACGATCCGTGTGTGTCCGGTCGGGAGGTATGGGTTCGGCAAGTGGATGGCCAACCCGTTGTAGGAGTCTTCGAGCCCTGTGACGAGGGGTTCCGGGTCGTCTGGGACGGCATGCCGGCCGTCATCGTGACCCGGCCGCCAGCGTCGGTGACGGTCGTTCGTGAGGGCTCCCTGGACTTCCAGGCGCTGGTCCACCCCGATGCGCTCCGTGACAGATTCCGCGCCGACGGAGTAGATGTTGTCTGCGACCTCTTGCGGGAGGCAGGCAAGCCGCTCGACGAACCAGACATTCGTGAGTGCCTCTCGGGACGGCTCCATGTCGAGAACAAGGCCGTCTCTGCCGAATTGCCGGGTGCGCTGAAGGCGCTCCGGGCCCATCCTCACATCGTGTTCAGCCCCGAGTACGAGCGGCCCTGCTACGAGTGGTCGAATGAGCCGAACACGCCGGACCCGCAGGCCCTCCTCAGACGGAGGCCTTGGCGGTACCTAGTGAAGGAGCTCCCGGCTCTGAAGCTGACGGATGACGATCGAGAGGTCCTTCGGAGCCGTCTTACGGTCGACCCGCCCGACTCCTTCCTTCAGCAGCTTGGTCTGGCCGCCGTCGGTCTCTTTGACTGGCCGGAGAAGGGCGACGTAGCAAGCAGGACAGCGAGGGCAGGTCTGGGGCGGGAGCTGGTGACCCTTCCTGAGCCACTGTTGAGGGCGGTTCGTCGGCGCGCGAAGGCCACAGGGCGTTTCGACATCCTGTGGATGCTCGTCCTGTTCGCAGGCAAGTCCAAGGCCCTGGAGGGGCTCGGGACCGAGCTCGGTGAGGATGAGTCCACCGCGCATGCGGCCGCGGCGCTCGAAGCACTTCGAGCAGAACTCAGGGCGACATCGCGGGGTGAACCAGCTCACTCCTGGCCGGACGTCCTTGAGCGCTTCCCCCCCTTGAGAGATCCGCAGCTCGTGGCTCGTGCGTTGGCTGCCGTGCAGGTGACGACCGAGATGTCGGTGCAACGCGCACTGGCACAGACGATGGATCCGTCAGAGCTCCTCCGGCTGCCCACGAGCGAGTTCATCCGAGTCCTCGAAGACACGGACGTGGCGGCTGCCAAGGCGTTCTGCGAAGCGACCGGGCTGTCCGAATTGGCGGCACGACTCGCGGAGGCGGCACCGACGGTGACGGACGCCCAGGAATCGTTGCAACGGCCGCCTCTGGACCGCGCTCTCACACCGCCAACACGAGCAGCTGAGTCGCAGGCGGCGCCGCCCCCTGGCTCGAATACGGCGACCATGGAGTCGCCCACTCCTTCGACGCCGCCATCGTCCATGCCGCTCTCGCCGACGCCGCGGTCACTGCCAGATCTCAAAGCGCTCCTGCGCCGAGTCAGCGATCGGTCCGGGCTCGCTCAAGCCCTCCTCATGGCCGTCGACTCACCCGAGCTCTCTGGTGTCGATGTCGCTCGCGTCGTGCGACGCCTTGCAGAGACCGACCAGGCGTTCGCGGGCGGGCTGAAGATCCTGGAGAACGCTGATCGAGTTGAAGGCTTGGAGACTGAGCTGCGACAGGCTCGGGCCTGCCTCGCTTCCCTCGAGGGCGATCTTCAGGTGCTGCGGGGGCATCTAGAGGCGGCTGTCGATCGCGAGGCGTCGCTCACTGAGTCCGTAAAGGCCCAGCAGCAGCGCGCGGACCGTCTGACCGAGACCCTGCGCGAACTCCATGTCGAGGGCCAGGAGGCATCGGCTGCCGAGCGACGTCAGTGGCGTATCGAGAGCCTTCGTGCAGCGGTGGACCTCCTGAATGCGCTCGACCGAGCTGGCAACAATGGCGGTGAGCCAGCGGAGTTCTCCGCCATCTTGGCGCGGCATGGTCTGACCAGACTCGGCATCATCGGGCAGGTTCTCCCGTTTGATCCGATTCAGCATGAGCTATCGGGTGATCCTGCTCGCGAACTGGTGAAGGTGATCCACCCCGGCTACAGCTTCCGAGACGGAGGGACGACGACCGTCTTGCAGCGAGCGGTCGTGACGAGTCGCCGGGAGTGAACGATGGGCAAGCACAGCTTTCCGACTGCTGGGCTTGACTTCGGGACCTCCACCTCGCTGGTTGCTGTTCGCCAAGGGAGCTCGCCCCCTCGATCGTTGCCGCTCGGGCGCACCACAGCCTTCCTTCCCAGCCTGGTCCGACGCATGTGCGATGGATCGTTCGCGGTCGGTGAGGACGCCGACAAGGCCAGCGTCGAAGGCGCGCTGGTGAGGTCCATCAAACGCTCCATCACCCGCGGCCGGACGACGGTGACAGTGGACTCCCGCGGCGAGGGGCCGATGGAGGTGGAGGTCGACGAGCTCGTCGTTGCGATCCTGAGCGAGGTGCGAACCCGAGCGGCTGCCGCCGGCCTTGACCTGTCCACCGAAGCGTCGGTCAGGCTGGGGTGTCCTGCGATCTGGACTGGACCACAACGCCGCCGCTTACGTGCGCTTGCCGAGGCCGCGGGACTCGGCCGGATCGAGCGAGAACTCATCGATGAGCCCATCGCCGCAGGGATCTCATGGGCCTGGAACAGATGGTTGAGGCGCGCCGATCAGGTCGACGGTCAGGTCCTGGTGTTCGACAGTGGAGGTGGCACGCTCGACGTCGCGATGCTCGACGTGGAGTTCGAGCACGACGAACCCGACATCACCGTACTGTCCGCGCTCGGCCTCGACGAGGCGGGCGATGCTCTCGATCAGGCCATCCTTGCCGACCTCGAGGAGGAGTGGCTTCGGCTCGGCGTCGCACTCGAAGAACTGGACGATCCCGAGCTGGCTCACTCGCTGGCGCGCGCCGAGGCAGGGCGCGCGAAAGTCGCCCTGTCCTACGACCTCGACTACATGGTCCGCCTCGGCGCCCCCTACGACTCGGTGCCCGCGATCGCCTACAGCCGCGAGCGATTGGAGGACGCCTTCGAACCTCAGCTGCAGCGGGCCTTGAGCGTGGTGGAGGGTGCCGTCCGAGGTGCTTTCCTGTGCAATTCCCGACATCTCGCCCCCGACGTGGTGCGCCGCATGGACTACCCGCAACTCGCGGAACGGGTGCGCTACGTACTGCTCGCTGGCGGCATGTCACAGATCCCAGCCGTTGCCCGCCGGCTGCAGGAGGTCTTCCCTACCGCGGAGATCGAGTTCGATCAGGGCCTGGCCTCTCCGCTGGAGTCCGTCGCTGCCGGACTGGCCATATCAACCGCCTACAGCAGGCTGAATCTGCACCGACCGGGACTGGACTTCGTCCTGGAATGGGAGGGCGCCTCCGGCCCCCAGCGACACCTGCTCTACGCAGCGCACACACCGCTGTATGAGCGTCGTGAGGTCATGTCAGGAAACTTCTTGCTCGGCCATCGAAGCACCACTGCTGGCGTGGAACCGCCCACAAGTCGCAGCGCCGTTCTCAAAGTCCTTACGCCTGAAGGTGAGCAGATGCCCTTGCGTATCGACACGGTGGACGCGAACTCGATCCCCGTGGTGCTCGATCGGCGCCCGTGCGCGTTCAAACTGTACGTCGACGGGCGCATCCTGCTTCGGGAGAGCGACGGGAGGGAGACTCTTCTGCGGGTGAGCCGCTGGCCTGTCATGCAGCATGACGCCGTGAAGGCGCTGATCCCGATTCAGTTCACCCGCGAGCAGGTCAATGCCGCAGACCTGGCCCCGGTGGCCGTCCACTCGGCGACCTGGCGCTCGACCGATCGTTGACCTGCCACCGCCCTCACCCGCCGTCGACGAGCACGACGGCGACCTCGCGAACGTGGACGGACATGGCTCGCTTGGCAGCGAGCTCACCGTCCACCTGGGTCAGATCCTGCTGCAGATTCCTCAGCCGGCCCTCGTGGATGCGTTGGACCTGGAGCTCTCGGCCTGCCTGACGCACCTTCTCGAGTGTCTCTACCGTTCGGCGGATCTTGATCTGGACGGACTGGCGGCGGGATTCGATCCGGGCATCGACGAGAGCCTCGTTGTCGGTGCGCCAGCGGCGCTCGGTCTCCATCTGGCGGCGGTGGAGGGCATCCTGTGCGCATCTCAGGAGGACGTCGATGTTGCTCGGGACTGCCGGGTCGCCGTCTTTCAGCCGGCCGGCGGCAAGAGCATCGAGCAGCAGATCTCCGACGACTTCATTCTGATCGCGGCTTCGCACCCCGACGGCGGAAGCCCACAGCTCCAATGTCGGTCGCAGACCGGTCGATTCGACGAGACTGATGAGGACGAGCGCACGTTCCTCGACCGCGGCCGTCGGCAACTGGACGCTCCCGAAGCGTCGTAGCCGGAGGGGATCTTCTCCCAAGACCTCGACGGCGAGTTTGACCAATGGATGGCGGACGGACAGGAGCTCCGCGGAGGTTCGGCTGGCGTCGTCCGACGAGAGCGTCACTTCCAGCGGCTGGCCCTCGCGCAGGCGGTTGGCCAGTCCTCCACGGCCGTACGGTGTCCCGTGGTCGGACATCCGGGACCGCAGCAGTCGGGCGCTCAGTTCCGGAGTCCCTTTGATCCTGAGCCTGCTGGGCTGGTCAGGCACTGACCGCAGGGAGCCACCGTGCGACTCGACCAGCGCACGAACGGATGCCGTGATCTCGCCCTGGTTGATGCAGCGTCCCGGGCGGGGGCCCTGCTCGTCGAATCCCTCGACTGCCAACTGGTCCAGACCGGCCAGTAGGCCGGACGCCGCGTGCAGTTCCTCGATCTGTTGCCCACGTCCATGCATAGCGACCGCGATGCGCTCGAGCTGCTCATCGCGTTCGCTATCGCTCAGCCTGGGGTCGAACAGCCGTGCGGCCACGCTCTCGAACCGATCGTGCAGGATCGGTTCCAAGTCACCGATCGAGTTGCGGAAGATGTCGATGCGTTCGTAGAGCCGATGGAAGATCCGGGATTCGATGGTCCCGGGCACTCTCATGTTGTAGATGAAGATCTTCTCGTGCTGCTGTCCAAATCGATCCAGCCGGCCGATGCGCTGCTCGACACGCATCGGGTTCCACGGGAGGTCGTAGTTCACCAGGACGTTGCAGAACTCGAAGTCCAGGCCCTCGCTGCCCACCTCGCTCAGAAGCAGCAGGTCGAACTCGCCCGCCCGGAACCCGCTCATGATCTGCTCCCGATCCGGCATCGCCACTCCGCCGTGCATCACCCGGACGGAGAACTCGTCCTGGAGCCGGCGAGCGAGGTAGCCCAGCGTGCGACGGAAGAAGGAGAAGATCATTACCTGTCGGAGGCCTTGGCTGCGTGCTTCGCGCAGCGTCAGGAGCAGCTGATCGAACTTCGTGTCCGTCCCGATGGGTGTCATCACCTTCTGGCGCAACGAGAGCGCCTCGTACAGGTCGGGCTCATCCTCCGCCCCCTCGAGGGCTGCGTCATCCGCGCGTTCACCCGCCGTGCGTTCTCGCAGTAGTTCCTGCATGGCGGGGATGCAGCTTGCTGCATGCCGGAGAGGCATCTGCATGGCGAAGCCGTAGGGCTGTCCTGATCGCAATGCCTCTTCCATGGCCAACGCCTCGACAGCGTCGTAGAAGTCCTGCTCCTCCTGCGTCCAGTTCACGTCGACGGTGATGGGCTCGCGAACTGCCTTGGCGTCGGGCACGTCGGCCTTTCGGGTCCGCGTGAGGATGCTCGAAAGCGTGTTGAGCTCAGCAAGGTGCCGCTTGCTGCGCGCGATCTCGGCATGATTCAACCTGCGGTCGACGTCGAGGAGGCGGCACAGCTGAACGAAATCCGGTCGGCGGGTGATGCTCGGACCCAACGGCATAGACGACAGGTTGTCCAGGAGACGAAGGAGTACTCGTGGATGGCTCGCCCCCAAGGCCAGGGATCGCGCTACCTCGTTGAGGACCCTGTTGGGTTCGATCTGGAGATCGAAAGTGTTCTCGTCGTTGAAGACTTCTTCATGGAGCAGGCTGAGCAGGTTGAAGAGGTCTCTGCTGCGCAGGTTGATCGGCGTCGCCGAGAGGAACACGAGGGCGTCGGCGCAGTCGGCCAGCAAGCGCCCGACGGCGTGGTTCTTGGTCGTCTGGTTCCTCAGATAGTGAGCCTCGTCGACGATCACGAGATCGAACGGAGGGCGCAACTCGCTCAGCCGATCCAGCTGTGAAGCAGTCCGGAGTCGCTCCAAGGAGATGACTCCCACGAGGGGTACGTCGGTGTTGCCTTCCTCGAAGGCATCCAGGAGCTCGCCGAGACGCTTGACATCGAGCAGTTCGAGCTGCCGGTCGAACCGGCGCTGCATCTCGGTCTTCCACTTGTAGACGAGGACGGCGGGCGCGACGACGAGGACCCGGCGCAGGCGCACTCGATGCTCGAGCTCGTTCCAGATGAGCCCCGCCTCGATGGTCTTGCCGAGGCCGACCTCGTCTGCGATGAGCAGGCGATGATGTCCGCCCGACACCATCTTGAGCACGGGGCGGAACTGGTAGGCCCGAAAGACGGTCTTGCTCGCCTGGAACGAGTACACGACGTCGGTCAAGGGGTTGCTCAGCTTGAGCCAGGTGAGCGTCAGTCCGAGTGCCTCCGCACGTGCGGGCTCGTCCTGGATCCAGAACTCCGGCGCCCCGGGATCGCCCTGTACCTGGTCAAGGTTGTTCGCCGGTACCCAGGCGGATACGCCGTCCGTGACGATCTGATAGACGAACGAGTCGGATACGCGACGACGACCCGTGACCCGACCTACACGTCGACTGTCACGGTGGCGCACCATGGCCTGATCGGGAATGGCCGGTTCCGAACCGATAGCGTCCGCGCCGGGCCATTCCCGGTCGAAGAGCTGGTCGATCGCTGCCAGAGGATCGTTCGGCTCCATACGCGAAAGCCGGTCGCACCGCGCCGCAATGGTGTGGCCGCCCCTCTCGACCACCAGGACCATCCACGCGTCGCCCCTGCAGAGGGCGTACATCCCGGTGGGTATGAAACTGGGCTCTCCCGGCATGAGTGTGGGTTAGCCGGTGCGAAGATCGGGGTGTTCGTGGGGTAGCTGGACGGTGATCGGTCCGCAGGTGAGCATGACCAGGGC
>JBAPWU010000549.1:0-2772 GCA_049283855.1 Kineosporiaceae bacterium | reverse complement strand
GGCGGCGCCCGCGCCGTCGCGCGCCGTGACCCTGACCGAGGCCAGGTCGGACAGCCCGAACACGCCGGCGAGGCGCGACACGCTCGGAGTGCGGGTCCAGGCGGCGTAGCCCGGGTTGACCGCGCTGATCAGGCTCCACGGGTCGGCGACGCTGCGCAGGTAGGGCACCGAACTGCCCCACACCGCCTTCGGGTCACGGGTGCGCCCGCCGGTCGAGGATGCGTAGAAGGTCTGGACCGGCGTGCCGTGGTAGAGCACCGCCAGCCCGGAGGTCGCCGACGACGAGGTGGCCGTGACCGCGGCCACCCAGCGGGCGCCGTAGTCGACGGCGCCGATCCGCTCCCCCTCCTTGGCCCAGCCGACGTACATCTGGCTGCGCTGGTCGTCCCAGACCTGGCAGCTGCCGCAGCTGGACTGCGGCGCCTTCGCGGCGGCGACCAGGGCGTAGCTGCGCGCGGCGATCACCTGCGCCGCCAGCGCGGCCGCCGGCCAGGACGAGGGCATCTCGGCCAGCCCACGCAGGTAGCCGGAGTGGAGGTCGACGGTGGCCACCGCCTCGAGCCCGCCGCCGACGGTCGACAGCCACAGCCGGCCCCACCGGTAGGAGCGTTCCTTGACGGTGAGGCTGCCCGCCGCGAACGAGGAGACCGCGAGCCGGGTGGGCGGCCCGCTCTGCGCGCCGGTGCCGCTCCACTGCACACCCAGCCCGTTGCTCCAGAACCGCGAGGTCGCACCCGAGGCGCGCAGCACGCCGACGCTCAGCCCGTTGCCGGAGGGGATCGCGCTTGCCTGGTCGCCCACGCCCAGGCTCACCGTCGTGCCCAGCCGGGAGATCAGGCGGACCTGGTTGCCGGTGCCGGTACCGACCGCGATCGGGCGCAGGATCACGCTGCGCCCGCGATGGACCACGTTGACCCGGATGTCCATGGCGTCGCGCACCGGGGCGACGTCGACCCCGGTGAAGTAGTGGGAGACGATCTCCTTCGCCGTCGATCCGGCCCGCGCCATGCCCAGCGCTCCGTACTGGGACATGCCGACCCCGTGCCCGAAGCCCGACCCCGTGATCGAGGCCGAGCCCGTGCTGACCGCCACCACCGGAGCGGCGGCGACCGAGGGGGTCTGCGTGAGCGTCGCCCCGCCCAGGGCGAGGATGGTGCCCAGCGCGGCAACGGCACGCGCGGCTGTGGTGGCCATCCGTGGCACTCCCCTATCCGACGACTGGTTACCCCGTCGTCAGATCGGGAGCCGATCCGCTCCCCCAATCGGGTGTTGACCTCGAGCCGCGTCTACTCTCTCGCCATGGCCGACATCACGGTGCCGCACAACCCTGGCGCAGCCGCACCAGCGCATCGCGTGCCTGCGACTTCACCGTGCCCACCGCGATGCCGAGCAGCTCGGCGGTCTCCCGCTCGGTGAGGTCCTCGTAGTAGCGCAGGACGACGACCGCGCGCTGCCGCGCTGCCAGCCCGGCCAGGGCGCGCCGCAACTCCACCTCGTCCGAGCCGCCCACGGCCGAGTCGGCCCGATCGGGCGGGGTGTCGGTCAGCACCTCGCGGCCGCGGTGCCGGCGCCACCGGGAGACGTTCTCGTTCACCATGATCCGGCGCACGTACGGTTCGGGATTGCCCCTGATCCGCGACCAGGCCGGCACCGCCTTGACCAGGGCCGTCTGCACCAGGTCCTCGGCGTCGTGGGCATTGCCGCCGGTGAGCAGGTAGGCGGTGCGCAGCAGGGCCGGCGACCGAGTGGCCACGAACGTCTCGAAGTCCTCAGGCTCGCGCACGCGACCGCCTCCGCCGGGCGTACCCCATGGCGCCGAGGCCGGCCAGGAGCCCGACGACCCCACCGACGACGCGCGGGTCGGGTGGCCAGCGCGGTTCCTTCGCCGCAACCACCGGCGCCGACCAGGCACCCGCAGCCACGATCTTCCCGGGCGCCCAGTTCTGCCCGGCGAAGACCGTCAACGGCTCAACCGCTCCGGTGCCGAGGTCGACGCTGTCGACCCGCGGCTGCGGAAGGTTCTCGTAGCTCATCACGACGACATGGGTGGCGTCGCGCCAGCCCAGCACGACGTTGGCCCTCGCCCCGGGCACCTCCCGCAGCACCACCTGCCCGCGGTCGAAGGCGCCGGTGGTCGGCAGCGCGCCCACCACGATCGCCGTAGCACGATTGTCCGCGGTTGTCGGGTCAGGCCTGGAGATGCCGGCGACCGTGCGGCCGTCCGGGGAGATCGCGGGCGCATCGACGACGGCCGCGTCGAGCCGGAAGCGGTAGCTCACCCGGTCACGCGTCACGACCCGGACGTCGAGGCCGCCGACGGTGAATCCCGAGGGAGCGATCCCGGACGACGACCGCATGATTCGCTCGGTGCCCGCGACGAGCCGCGGCTCGCCGGCCGCGGGCCGGGTCCCGGTGAAGGTCCAGGTGAAGGTCCCGCCGCCGTTGGCGCTGACACTTCCCCCGTCGGAGCTCACCTCGGCGATCACGGAGTAGTCGAACCAGAGCGTGTCCCCGGCCCAGGCCAACCCGTTGGGAGAGAGCCCGAGCCGGCTCGCCACCCGGTGTGCCGTGGACTCCCCGGTGACCGTGTCGAACACGACCACGCCCGCTGTCCGTTCGTTCCCGGCGGAGGGCCCATCAGCGAATCGCTCGTCGACCACCCAGTAGGCCAGCCACCGTCCGTCGGGCGACAGCGCCTGACCCGCGGTGCCTGCGTCGGCGGCACGACCGGGCAGGTCGAGGAACCGGTACTCCCCGGTGCGGGCCGACACC
>JBAPWU010000548.1:0-6981 GCA_049283855.1 Kineosporiaceae bacterium | reverse complement strand
GGTCGAGCGTGGCGCGGTCACCGAGCGCGCGGTGAACGCCGCCGCGGCCGCCGGTGCCCGGCTGGTGATCGGACCGCGGGCCGTGCTCACGCCGCTGGCCAGGGACCGCGCCCGGGTGCTGGGCATCGTCATCGAGAGAACGGCGTAGGAGAGGTCATGCTGAGAGCCCGAGTGATCGGCAATGTCTGGGCCACCAGACGCCTGCCGGAGATCCCCAGCGGCGCCTTCCTCGAGGTCGAGGTCGAGCCCGGGTCGAGCCGGCTGATCGCCTTCGACGTGCTGGGCAGCGGGGTCGGCGAGGCCGTGCTGGTGGCCACCGGGTCGGTCGCCGCGGCCTGGTTCCCCGGCGGGTCACCGCCCATCGACGCCCTGATCATCGGTTCGATCGACGAGCCGGCCCAGGCAACCGCACCGACCGACTAGGGAAGGGACACACCGTGGCCACCAACGCCATCGGCATGATCGAGACCAAGGGGTACGTCGCCGCCCTCGCGGCGGCCGACGCGATGGTCAAGGCCGCCAACGTCGTCATCGTCGGGCGCGAGCAGGTCGGGGACGGCCTGGTCGCGGTGACCATCGTCGGTGACGTCGGTGCGGTCAAGGCCGCCACCGAGGCCGGCGCCGAGACCGCCGGCCAGGTCGGGGAGCTGGTCAGCGTGCACGTCATCCCGCGCCCCCACGCGGAGCTGACCAAGCTCTTCGTGGTCGCCGCGCCGGAGTGAGCGCCGTTCCCGGACCGGCCCCGCAGCTACGGGTCTACCTGCACCTGGCGGACCTGCAGCCGCAGTTCGCCGCCTACTTGGGCACGCCCACCCGGGCCCGGGGCTACCCCCCGTACGCGGGCCAGCATGCCCTGATCGTCGAGGTGGCTCCGGGGCTGGCGATCGAGCGGGTGACCTCGCTGGCGCTGCACACGGTGGACACGGTCGAGCCCGGCCTGCTGTTCGTGGAGCGGCAGTTCGGGGTGCTCGAGCTGCACGCCGACTCGGCGGAGGACGTGCAGGCCGCCGGGACGGCGATCCTGGCCGGGATCGGGGCGTCGGCCGCCGATCAGCTGCGCCCGCAGGTGCTCTACCACGACGTGATCGAGGACGTGCGGGACCAGCACGCCGTCATCATCAACCGCACCCGGCAGGCCTCGATGCTGCTGCCGGGCGAGAGCCTGCTGGTGGTGGAGCTGACCCCGGCCCTGTTCGCGGCGATGGCGGCCAACGAGGCCGAGAAGGCCGCGCCCGAGATCACGCTGGTCGACGTGTCGATGATCGGCGCGGCCGGCCGGGTGTACCTGGCCGGGTCGACCGAGACCGTGCAACGGGCCCGGGAGGCGATCATCACCGCGCTCGCCGCGGTACCGGGCCGGGAGCAGTGACCCAGAGGAGGCAGAGCGTGAACGAGCCCGCCGGCGCATTCGAGTCGTTCGCCCACGCCGCACTGGCCGCCTACGGCATCGACCCCGGCGCCGAGGTGGTGCTGCTGAACGTCTCCGAGAACGGCACCTTCCGGGTGGACGATCCGGTGCACGGGCGCAGCGTGCTGCGGGTGCACCGCAGCGGGTATCACAGCGAGGCGGCGATCCGCAGCGAGCTGGCCTGGATCGACGCCCTGCGCGCGGACGCCGTGGTGCGCACGCCGGCGTACCTGCCCGCCCTGGACGGTTCGCCGGTGGTCACCGCGCGGCTGCCGGACGGCGCGGCGCGCCACGTCGTCCGCTTCGCCTGGGTGGAGGGGGCCGAGCCGGAGGAGGCCCGGCTGGTCGGTGACTTCACCGAGCTCGGGGCGATCGCCGCCCGGCTGCACGGGCATGCCCGCTCGTGGCGCCGTCCGCAGGGGTTCACCCGGTTCGTGTGGGACTACGACTCCTCCCTCGGCGAGCGTGGCCTGTGGGGCCGCTGGCAGGACGGCCTCGGGATGGGCGCCGCCGAGCTCGCCGTGTTGGGCCGGCTCGACCAGGTGCTGAGGGCCCGGCTGGCCGCCTACGGCACGGGGCCGGAGGTGTTCGGGCTGATCCACGCCGACATGCGCCTGGCCAACCTGCTGGTCCGCGGCGAGGACGTGACCGTGATCGACTTCGACGACTGCGGCTTCGGCTGGTACCTGTACGACCTCGCCTCGTCGGTCTCCTTCATCGAGCACGAGCCGTACGTGCCGGAGATCATGGACGCCTGGGTGCGCGGCTACCGCACGGTCGCTCCGCTCGGTGCCGCCGACGAGGCCGAACTGCCCACCTTCGTGATGCTGCGCCGGCTGCTGCTGGTCGCCTGGATCGGCTCCCACGCCAGCACCGAGACCGCCCGGGCCATGGGCCCGGAGTTCACCGCCACCAGCTGCGCCCTGGCGGAGACCTACCTGCGCGACCACACCTAAGGAGCTACAGCGATGTTCACCTCTGTCGCCGGCCGATCCGTCATCGTCACCGGGGCCACCAAGGGCATCGGCAAGGGGATCGCCTCGGTGTTCGCCCGGGCCGGGGCGAACGTGCTGATCACCGGGCGCAACCCCGAGGACGCCGACCGGGCCGTGGCCGAGCTCGACGCGCTGGGTGCCGGCGCCGTGGCGTGCCACCTCGGCGACGTCGCCTCGCCGTCCGCCGGTGCGGCCATGGCCGCGTTCGCCGTGGAACGCTTCGGCGGGATCGACGTGTTGTGCGCCAACGCCGGGATCTTCCCGGACGCGCCGCTGGCCACGATGAGCGAGGACGACCTGGACCGGGTGCTGGACACCAACGTCAAGGGCTGCGTGCTGAGCGTGCAGGCGTGCCTGCCCGCGCTGACCGCCTCCGGCCGCGGCCGGGTGATCCTCACGTCCTCGATCACCGGCCCGATCACCGGCTACCCCGGCTGGTCGCACTACGGGGCGAGCAAGGCCGCCCAGCTCGGCTTCATGCGGACCGCCGCGATCGAGCTCGCCCCGCGTGGCATCACGGTGAACGCCGTGCTTCCGGGCAACATCGCCACCGAGGGGCTGGCCGATCTGGGCGCGGAGTACCGTCGCTCGATGGAGCTGTCCATCCCGCAGCGACGGCTGGGAGAGGTGACGGACATCGGCAACGCGGCCCTGTTCTTCGCCACCGACGAGGCGGCCTACATCACCGGACAGGCGCTGGTGATCGACGGCGGCCAGATCCTGCCGGAGTCCCTCGCCGCCCTGGAGGCCATGCAGTGACGCCGGGCGCACCGCTCGACCACGATCCCTCCGGGCTGGGGCCGACCGGGCGAGAGGTGCGCCGACGGATCACGGGGATGGTCCAGCAGGGCCTGCTGCGGCCCGGGCAGAAGCTCGAGCCCGAGCGCGAGCTGGCCGCCCGGCTCGGGGTGAGCCGCTCCACCCTGCGCCAGGCGTTGATCTCGCTCGAGGAGGCCGGGGTGCTGCGCCGGGTCCCCGGCCGGGGTGGGGGCACCTTCGTCGCCTCGGCGAAGGTCGACCGGGACCTGTCCCGCATCGTCGGCGTCCCGCTGCTGCTGCGCGACCAGGGGTTCACCGCCGGCTCCCAGGTGGTCTCGGTCGCGGTCACCCCGGCCGAGCCCGACGCGGCCGAGGCGCTCGGGCTGGGGCCGGCCGACTTCGTGGTCGACCTGGTCCGGATCCGGCTCGCCGACGGGGCCCCGATCTCGCTGGAGCGGGCCGTGATCCCCGCCGGGCTGGTGCCGGGCCTGCCCGAACGGGGACTGGGCGGTTCGCTGTACGAACTGCTCGACCGCGAGTACGGCATCCGGCCCGCTGAGGCCGTCGAGCGGATCGAGGTGGTGGCGGCGGCCGGCAGCGAGGCCTCGATCCTGGGGATCGAGGCGGGGGCGCCGCTGATCCTGGTGATCCGGACCACGGTGGATGCCCGGGGGCGGGCGTTCGAGTACTCGCGGGACCTGTTCCGGGCCGACCGCACCCGGATCACCGTGCGGGTGCAGGGCTCGCCGACCACCGAGACGGCCCGGCTCCGGGGCCGGGTGGTCGAGCAGCTGCCGCCCCTGACGGCGCCGCCGCCCTGAACTGGCCACCGGGCCGCGATGGCGGTTCACTATGCCGATGACGCTGCTGGCGATAGGCACCCGCAAGGGACTCTTCCTCGCTCGCCCGGACGGCCCCGGCGACGGCTGGACCCTGGACGGGCCGCACTTCCTGATGCGTGAGGTGCCCTCGATCGCGTTCGCGCCCGCGCCGTCGGGCGGGGTGCGGCTCCTGGTCGGGGTGCTGAGCGAGCACTGGGGCCCCACCGTGGCCCGCAGCGACGACCTCGGGGTCAGCTGGGCCGAGACCGAGCAGGGGGCCGTCGTCTTCCCGCCCGACACCGAGGCCGCACTGGCACGGGTCTGGCAGTTGCAGCCCGACCCGGTCCGGCCGGGGGTGGTCTGGGCCGGGTGCGAGCCGACCTCGTTGTGGCACAGCACCGACGGGGGAGCGACCTTCTCCCTGGTCCGTGGCCTGTGGGACCACCCGCACCGGCCGCAGTGGTGGCCCGGGGCCGGCGGCGCGGCCGTGCACACGATCGTCACCGACCCGGACGACGCCTCCCGGGTGCTGGTGGCGATGAGCACCGGCGGCGTCTACGTGAGCTCCGATGCGGGGGCCTCGTGGTCGCCGTCCAACCGCGGGATCTCCGCCTACTTCATGCCCGACCCGAACCCGGAGTTCGGTCAGTGCGTGCACAAGGTGGCGTCCGACGCCTCCGGTCCCGGGGTGCTCTACGCGCAGAACCACCACGGGGTGTACCGCAGCGACGACGGCGGAGCCTCCTGGGGGTCGATCGCGGACGGGCTGCCCAGCGACTTCGGCTTCGTCATGCTCGCCCACCCGTCGGCGTCCGGCACGGCCTGGGTGGTGCCGCTGACCGCGGACTCCCAGCGGGTGCCCCCCGGCGGTCACCTGCGCCTGCACCGCACCCGCGACGCGGGGCGCACCTGGTCGAGCGTGGGTGCCGGTCTGCCCGACGGCGCGTGGGCCTCGGTGCTGCGTGACGCGGCCTGCGTGGTGGCCACGCCCGGCGGTGGCAGCCTGCTCGCGCTGGGCACCCGCGACGGGTTCGTCTACACCAGCACCGACGACGGCGAGACCGTGACCGAGGTCGCCCGGCACCTGCCCGACGTGCTGTGCGTGCGGGCGCTGGTCACGAACGCCTCGGACTGAGCCGCGATGCGGGTCGAGGTGGTGCTGCCCGGGGTCCTGGCCGAGGACGCCGGGGGAACGCGCGCCCTGCTGATCGAGGTGGCGCCGGACGCCGTGGTGCGCCACGTGCTCGACGCCCTCGCCGACCGGTACCCGTTGCTGGGCAGGCGGTTGCGCGACGAGGCCGGGGTGGTGCGCCGGCACGTCAACCTCTTCGTGGACGGCGAGGACGTCCGCCGCTCGGCCGGTCAGGAGACGCCACTGACCGACGGCTCCGTGCTCCTGGTCCTCCCCAACGTCTCCGGCGGCTGACCGCCACGCCACCCCACAACCGGCGCCCCTGCCCCACCCACCTGTCCAACCACCCGGCCGCCACCCGGAGTGATCACGATGTAGATCACGATGCGTGGAAAGTGGCTGTTATGAACTCTTTTCGAGGTGTCTTCGCGCATCGTGATCTACAACGTGATCTCTTGGGGCCGGGCGAAGATATCTGGGCGGGGCAGGTCCAGCCTCGCGGTGTGGATCCGCCGGACCCGGTCCAGGACGCCGCGAGGGTCGTCGCGGATCCGCCGTGGGGTGAAGGCGACGACCGGGACTCCGTACTCGGTGAATACTCCGTCACGCAGGATCGTTCCTTCCCAGTCCTCCTCGGCGAAGTGATAGCGACGGGAGTGGATCTGGATCGCGAGGGCGATGTCGTCGAGCCAGGCATCGGGCGGCGGCAACGTGGCGCCGTCTGCTGCCGTCAGGATCGGATTCCCCCACACCACAGGGAAGAGCCCGCTCTCGCGAAGCAGGTGCAGCACCTCGTGTTCGGGCATCGACCAGGCGCCGGTCGCGGCCGCATCGATGGCTGCCCGGAGCTGGGCGCTTCCACAGCGTGGGCCGTCCTCGAGCTCTTTGCGCAACGCGTCGAGCGTCACCAGTCGGCGCTGCACTGCCTCGATCACCACGGCCGAGGCGGCGCGGACGCCTGTTGCGTCGCGGGCAGCGTCGCCGAAGCTGCGCCCCGGTGAGGCGATGGTGAGCGGGCCTCGCCGCCAGGCGTCGGCGTCCGGTCGGGTCGTGCGGCGGATCACGAGCTGCGCCGGGACACTCACGCTGCGCTGCGCGGGGACGCACAGGTGGACCCGGCCGTCCTCATGAGCGTTCTCCGCGCCACGCCAGCGGGCTGCCGTGCTGGAGGTGATCATCGCTCCAGGGCCACTGAACAGCATCGCCGCAGTCAACCGTTGACGGGGGTCCAGCCGGCCGGTGAACGCCGCCACCACTCCTGGCAGGACGACCTGCCAGCCGGCGTTGAGGCATCGCCTCAGGTGCGCCGGTGTCATCCCCGCGGCGCGGAGCTGGGCGCGCGTGGCGAGCCCGAACTGCCTCTCCAGCAACTCGATCACGGCCGCGTCCAGGGATCTGCCCGAAGTCATGCCCGGCATCGTCGTTGCGGTGTGGGGTGTGGGGCGCATGCACAGTGTCGACCTGTGGACAGGGCCGCCGAGGGCACTTGCTGTGGACGCACCGTCGCGCGCATCGCGATGGACGGCAAGCGGGGAACCGATTGCCAGGCCCGCGGAAGCCGGGAGCACGAGGGCCGTGGGGAGCGAGGGCCGTGGGGAGCGAGGGCCGTGGGGAGCGAGGGCCCGTGGGGCGCAAGGGCCCGCGGGGCGCAAGGGCCCGCGGGGGGCGAGGGCCCGCGGGACCGCTCCATGGTCACGATGTAGATCACGATGCGTGAGAAGTGGCTGTTTCCGCTCTGTTTCGGCGGTTCCCTGCGCATCGTGATCTACATCGTGATCTTGCCAAGGGTCGAGGGCTGGTGAACCCGAAGCGGGCACGCAAGCGAGGCCGACGCAGGGGGCCGTCGCTGGGTCGGTGGGGTGAGTG
>JBAPWU010000547.1:0-3152 GCA_049283855.1 Kineosporiaceae bacterium | reverse complement strand
ACGGCGACCCGCTGCTCGCGATCGGCCACGGTCGTCGCCGCCCAGGCGGCCGACAGCAGGGTGATCCGGCCGACCAGGTTGAGCCAGAGCAACAGGCCGACCACGATCGCCGCGCTGGCCAGGAAGGTGTTGCGCGAGGCCGACCGCAGCAGCAGCCCGCCGGAGAGCTTCAGCGCGTGCAGGCCGACCGCGCCGATCACGGCGCCGCCGAGCAGGTCGATCCAGGGCACCCTCACCTGGGCCAGCACCCGGAAGAACATCAGGAACAGGGCGATGTCAAGAGCCGTCACGGCGAGCTCGACCAGGATCTGCACGGCGACCTGCCCGGCCCGGTCAGCCACCCCGACCAGATCGAGCACCGCACCGGAGGCGGCGGACAGGGCGACGGTGACCACCACCGAGCCGAGCACCCCCAGCCCGACGATCGTCAGCACCGCGAGGTCCAACAGCTTGCGCAGCACGGGGTTCCCCTCGTCGGGCAGGGCGAACATCGCCCGGATCCCCTGCCGCATCGCGTCCACCCAGCCCAGCCCGGACAGGAGCAGCAGTCCGAGCCCGATCACCCCGGTGACGGTCAGCAGGTCACCGCGGACCAGCCGGTCGATGGAGACGAGACCCTGATCGGAGGTCATCCCGATCACGACGGTGCCGAAGGCGTCGTTGAGGTAGCCGACCACGCGCCGCTGCAGGTCGAGCCGGCCACCGATCACCAGGCCGAACACGGTGAAGCCGAGCGCCAGGGCGGGGAACAGGGAGAAGAACGCCACGTAGGCGATGCCCCCGGCCAGCACGTTGCCCCGGGCTGCGCCGTAGCGGTTCCAGGCCCGCCACGGCTTGCTCGCCTGGGCCCGGGCCACCAGCCGGCCCACCGGCGTCAGCCGCGGCCGAAGGCGTAGCGGCGCCGGGGCCTCCAGGCGCCGTCCGCGCCCTGCTCGTAGAGCACGAACTCGTCCACGACGAAGGCGCAGTGGTACCCGGCCAGGATGCTCATCGCGCGGTCCATCGCCGCGTCGTCCAGCTTGTGCGCCACGGTGACGTGCGGGTGGAAGGGGAAGTACAGGTCGCGGGCCAGCGGCCCGGTGCGGACGGCGCTCTGCGCCTCGTCGAAGGCCTCCCCGCCGGCGGCCACCCGGACATAGACCACCGGTGAGGTGGGGCGGAAGGTGTCCGCGCCGTCCAGGCGCACCTCGAACGGACCGAGCGCCGCGGCCACCTTGTCGAGGTGGCGCTCCACGTCGCGCACCAGGGCGAGGTCGACCGCGGTCGGCGGAAGCAGGGTGACGTGCGCCGGGATCGCGTCGACCAGCGGGTCGCCGATCTCCTCCCGATACGCGCGCAACTGGCCGGCCGCCGGCTCGGGCACGTCGATCACGACGCCGATCACCAGGTCCTCGGCCGAGGCCGGGTCCGGCAGCGCGATCCCGTTCACGCGAACCCGACCCGCCGATACACGTCGGCCAGGCGCACGGCGGCCCGCTCATGGGCCCGCGCCGCGCCGTCCGCCAGCACGGCGTCGAGCGCGGCCGGATCGGCCAGCCAGCGGTCGACCTTGTCGCGGAACTCGGTGGCGAAGGCGAGGTAGACCTCGGCCACCTCCTGCTTCAGGTCGCCGTAGCCGGACCCGGAGAAGCGCTTCTCCAGGGTCTCGATCGGGGTCGCGGACAGGGCCGACAGGATGGTCAGCAGGTTGGAGACCCCCGGCTTGCCCTCGGGGTCGAAGACGACCTCGCGGCCGGCGTCGGTCACCGCAGACTTGATCTTCTTGGCCGACGCCTTCGGGTCGTCGAGCAGGAACAGGCACCCGCTGCCGCCCAGGCTCTTGCTCATCTGCTTCTCGGGCCGCTGCAGATCCAGGATGCGCGCGGTGGCCTTGACGATGTGCGGCTCCGGCACGACGAGGGTCGGCCCGAACCGGGTGTTGAACCGCTGGGCCAGGTCGCGGGTCAGCTCGAGATGCTGGCGCTGGTCCTCTCCGACCGGCACCACCGCCGCGTCGTAGAGCAGGATGTCGGCGGCCTGCAGGATCGGGTAGGTGAACAGCCCGACGCTGGCCCGCTCGGCGCCCTCCCGGCCCGACTTGTCCTTGAACTGGGTCATCCGGCTGGCCTCGCCGAAGCCGGTCAGGCACTGCAGCACCCAGGCCAGCTGGGCGTGCTCGGGGGCGTGGCTCTGCACGAACAGCACCGACCGCTCCGGGTCGACGCCGGCGGCGAGGAACTGGGCGGCGGTGACCCGCACCCGGCGGCGCAGCACGTCCGGGTCCTGCTCGACGGTGATCGCATGCTGGTCGACGACGCAGTAGTACGTCTCGTGGGTCTCCTGCAACGCCACCCACTGGACCAGGGCCCCGAGGTAGTTGCCCAGATGCAGCGAGTCGGCGGTGGGCTGCATCCCCGAGAACAGCCTCGGCCGGTGCGTTGACGGCATGGCAGTCATTCTGACAGGTGCGGCACCCGGTGAACGCCGCCCACCCCGGGCCGCCGCGGGCTGTGGTGCAGCTGTGGGCCAGGTCATGACCTGCGTCCCGGGTCTGGGGCCGACGCATGGCTAGCGTGAGAGTGCATTCGACGGAGGCCCGCCATGGTCGGTGACAGTCGCACCCTCGATCGCGACGGCCTGCAGTCACTGATCGAGGTCCTCGGCGGTCGCGGGTTCACGGTGCTCGGCCCGACCGTCAGGGACGGCTCGATGGGCTACGGGCCGATCCGGTCACTCGCCGACCTGCCCGCCGGCGTGGGCGACGAGCAGGACGCGGCCCACTACCGCCTCGTCCCCCGGGCGGACGACGCACTGTTCGCCTACGCGGCCGGAGCGCAATCGGCCAAACCGGTGCTCTTCCCCCCGGACGAGACGCTGTGGCGCAGCCGCCAGAGCCCCGAGGGGCCGGTGATCGATCCGCCCTCTCCGCCCGATCCCGGGCCGCCGTACGCCCTGATCGGGGTGCGCTCGTGCGACCTGCGCGCGATCACCCTGCACGACCGCATCCTGCTCCAGCGCTCCGCCACCGACGTGCACTACGCCGCCCGCCGGTCCGAGTGCCTGATCGTCGCGGTGACCTGCACCGACCCGGCCGGTACCTGCTTCTGCGCCTCGATGGGCACCGGCCCGGCCCCGGGCGAGGGCTATGACATCGCCCTGACCGAGCTGTACGC
>JBAPWU010000546.1:0-2988 GCA_049283855.1 Kineosporiaceae bacterium | reverse complement strand
GGGTAGAGCACCCCCATCGCCGCGTGCCAGGAGACCTCGACCATCGCCCGGCCCTGCGGGACGACGTCCGCGAGGCGCTGGGCGCCGTCCAGGGCCTGGCTGCGCACCGACCAGCGCGCGGCCTCGGCCGCCGCGACCCCCCACTCGTGCTCGGTGCGGGTGGTGACCAGGCGCAGCCGGGCCAGTTCCCCGGACAGGATCCGCTGCTTGCGCTCCAGCAGGTCCGCCCCCCGACGGGCCGTGTCGAGCTGGTGCTCCAGGCGCAGCCGTCCCGACCGGCCGGTGACCGGGCTCATCCGGGCTCACCGCCCGGGTCGCGGGGAGCGGTCGCCAGGTAGCGGTCGAGCAGGTCGGCGCCGAGCATGGTCAGCTCCCGCCGCGGGATCACGGACAGGGCCCGCCAGACCAGGTCGAGCGTCTGGTCGAGTCCGCGCCGCTCGTGGACGCCCTGGTTGAGCGCCTGCTGCTCCAACACGTCCCGGAACTGCAGGTACTGCCGGTCCGTGCGGCTCAGGGCCGCGGGGCCGACGAGTTCGGCCAGCTCGGCGGTCTGCCGGGCTCGAGCCAGGGCCGCGAGCGCCTGCGCCGCGACGTCCACGTGGTCCTCGCGGGTCCGCCCGGTCCCGGCGCCGTGGCGCATCAGGCGGGACAGCGAGGACAGGACGTCGACCGGCGGGTAGACGCCCCGGGCGTGGACGTCGTTGCTGAGCACGATCTGCCCCTCGGTGATGTACCCGGTCAGGTCCGGCACGGGGTGGGTGATGTCGCCCCCGGGCATGGTCAGCACCGGGAGCACGGTCACCGACCCCGGACGCCCGGCAACCCGCCCGCAGCGCTCGTACAGGGAGGCCAGGTCGCTGTACAGATACCCGGGATAGGCCCGGCGGGCGGGGATCTCCTGCCGGGCGGCGGAGACCTCCCGCACGGCCTCGCAGTAGCTCGTCATGTCCGACATCACCACCAGCACGTGGTGGCCCTGCACGTACGCCAGGTCCTCGGCCACGGTCAGCGCGATCCGCGGGGTGAGCAGGCGTTCGATCACCGGGGCGTCGGCGGCGTTGAGCAGCATCACCAGCTCGCCGGCCGCGGACCGGTCCTCCAGGGCGTCCCGGACGAAGGCGATGTCGGCGTGGGTCAGTCCCATCCCCGCGAAGACCACCCGGAACGACTCCCCGCCCGCGCTGGCCTGGGCCGCGATCTGCGCGGCCAGGCCCAGGTGCGGCAGCCCCGGCACCGAGAAGATGGGCAGCTTCTGCCCGCGGACCAGCGTCATCAGGGCGTCGATCGCGCTCACCCCGGTGACCACCGCGTCCTGCGGCGGCTCGCGGAAGACGGGGTTGAGCGGCCAGCCCGCGACGGGCATCTCACGCTCCCCGGTCACCGGCGGGCCGCCGTCCATCGGCTCACCACGCCCGTTGCACACCCGGCCCAGCCACCCCGGCCCGACCTCCACGTGCATCGGCCGCCCGCTGAACCGCACCGCGACCCCGTCGGGGGCCAGCCCTCCGGTGCCCTCCAGCACCTGGACCACCGCCAGGTCACGGTCGACCTCCAGCACCAGGGCGTGCCGGTCGACGCCCCCGGCCACCTCGACCACGGCGAACTCGTCCCAGCCCACGCCGCGGACATCGCGGACGACGAGCAGCGGACCGTTGATCGAGGAGATGTCCGAGTAGCTGACCGGGACCTGGCCGGCGGGCGCGCCGGACGGTGCGCGGGCGGCGGGGGCCTCGCGGACGACGGGGGCGGGGGAACTCATGCCGGTGCCTCCAACTCGGCCACCAGGCGCGCCAGGATGTCGTCGCGGCGCGACCGGACCCCCTCGGCATCACGCGGGCCGGTCTCCTCGCGCGCCCGGATCACCGGGGACAGGTCGTACTCCTCGACCGCCGTGGCGGGCACCCCGCCCTGCACCAGCCGGTCGCAGGCATCGGCGACGTCCAGCACCATCGACAGCAGCGCCTCCGCCTTGGCCGAGGAGCAGTAGCTGTCGTTGGCGCTCAAAGCGCTCTGCATCAGCACCCCGTCACGCAGCAGCCGTCCGGCCAGCAGGACCATCCGCTCGTGCCCGGGCAGCGCCTGGGCACCGAGGATCTCGGCCAGCGCGGCCAGCCGGTCCGCCTCGGCGAGCAAGGCCGCGGCCCGGGCCCGGTGGCGCACCCAGTCGGGCTCGCCCTGGGCGGCGTGCCAGCCCGACAGGGCCTCCACCTCGCGCGAGAACGAGCCGGCCCAGCTGACCGCCGGGTAGTGCCGCGCGTAGGCGAGCTCCCGGTCGAGCGACCAGACCGCGCCGACGAACCGCTGGGTCGCCGTGGTGACCGGCTCGGTCAGGTCGCCCCCGGGCGGCGACACCGCGCCGATCACGGTGACCGAGGCCACGTCGCCGCCCTGGGTGCGCACCCGACCGGCTCGCTCGTAGAAGGCGGCGAGCGCCGAGGCCAGGTCGGCCGGATAGCCCTCCTCGGCGGGAAGGGCCCCGGAGCGGGAGGCGAACTCGCGCAACGCCTCGGCCCAGCGCGAGGTGGAGTCGGCGATCACCACCGCGTCGTAGCCCATGTCGCGGAAGTACTCGGCCACGGTGATGCCGGTGTAGATGCTCGCCTCCCGGGCCATCATCGGCATGTTCGACGTGTTGGCGATGATCACGCTGCGGTCGGCCAGCCGTCCTCCGGTGCGCGGGTCCGACTTCTCGCGCAGCTCGCTGAGCACATCGGCCATCTCGTTGCCGCGCTCGCCGCAGCCCACGTAGACGATCACGTCGGCGTCGCACCACTTGGCGATCTGCTGCAGCAGCAGGGTCTTGCCGGTGCCGAACCCGCCCGGCACCGCCGCCGCGGACCCCCGTGCCACGGGGAACAGCAGGTCGATCACCCGCTGGCCGGTCTGCAGCGCGACGGCGTCGTCGACCCGCCGGGCGAACGGTCGCGGCAGCCGCACCGGCCACGGCTCGACCAGGTGCACGGGACGGCCGCCGACGCGGGCCACCAC
>JBAPWU010000545.1:0-4657 GCA_049283855.1 Kineosporiaceae bacterium | reverse complement strand
GCGCGTACCAGTCGGCGCCCTCCCAGCCCGAGACGTCCCGGAAGTGCGCCCCGGCGACGGCGAGCTGCGCATGCACGGGGGAGCGCTTCGCGCCCCGGGCCGTGGTCAGGGAGCGGTTCGGGTAGTGGCAGGCATAGACCAGGCCGAGGGTCTCCACGGTGCGGTCGCGCCGGTACGACGGCGTGGTCTGGAACGGCTGGAGCCGGGCCACGTCCATCCCGGTGATGTCGAGGTCGGGCTCCCCGGTCACGATCCAGTGCGCCAGCGCCCGGCCCAGGCCGCCGCCGGTGAGGATGCCGATCGAGTTCAGACCCGCTGCCACGTAGTAGTTCGCGACCTCGGGCACCTCGCCGAACAGGGGCGCCAGGTCGGGGGTGAACGACTCCGGGCCGCAGAAGAAGGTGCTGATGCCGGCGTCCAGCGCCGCCGGGACCCGGCTCATCGCGGCCTCGACGTAGGGGCCCATCCGGTCCCAGTCGGGCGTGATCTGCCCGAACGAGAAGTCCTGCGGCACGCCGGAGACCCGCCACGGGGCGGCCCGGCCCTCGAACAGGCCGACCATCAGCCCGCCGGTCTCCTCGCGGATGTAGCCGTAGGTCGCCGGGTCCTCCAGTACCGGCAGCCCCGGGTGCACCCCGTCGATCTTCTCGGTGATCAGGTAGTAGTGCTCGGCGGCCTGCAGCGGCAGCGCGATCCCGTTCGCCGCGCCGAGCTGGCGGGCCCACATGCCGGCGCAGTTCACCACGACGTCGCACTCGATGTCGCCGCGCCCGGTGCGCACCCCGCGCACCCGGGCCCGCGCCGTCCCCGGGGCCTCGACGAGCACCGAGACGACCGGAGTGCCCTCGACGATCCGTGCTCCGCGCATCCGGGCGCCCCTGGCCAGGGCCATGGTGACGTCGACCGGATTGGCCCGTCCGTCCTCGGCGACGTAGAACCCCGCCAGCAGATCATCGGTGCGCGCCAGGGGGAAGAGCTCGCCGACCTCGCGCGGGGTCAGTTCGTGGACGTCGATCCCGCAGTGCCGGTTGAACGCGGACACCCGGCGGTACTCCTCGAGCCGGTCCGGCTCGGCGGCCACCTCGATGAACCCGACCGGGGTGAACCCGGTCGACTGCCCGGTCTCGGCCTCCAGCCGCGAGTACAGGTCGCGGGTGTACTGGCGCAGCCGGGTGGACGTGTGCGACATCGACCCGAAGGTCACCATCAGACCGGCGGCGTGCCAGGTGGTGCCCGAGGTGAGCCGGTCGCGTTCGACCAGGACGACGTCGGTCCAGCCCTCGGCGGCCAGATGGTAGGCCACCGAGGTCCCGATCACCCCACCGCCGATCACCACCACCCGCGCCCGCGCGGGCAGGTCGGTACCGGAGGAGGAGCGGGAGGAGGAGGGCGTGGTGGCGGGGGTCGGCGAGGTCACCGGCTCAATCTAGAGCGAGCCGGCGGCGAGGGCCCCGGTCAGGCCGGGATGAGTGCCGGGACGTCATGCCTCGATCGTGTCCGTCGATCCGGCGAGGATCAGTGCCGGATCATTGCGGCCGGCGCGGACCGGTCACAATGATCCGCATGGCGGCGCAGACACCCGAGCACGAGCGGCTGGCCGGCGACCACGCCGCCTGGATGCGCTGGGGCCCCTATCTCGCCGAACGCGCCTGGGCCACGGTGCGCGAGGACTACAGCGCGGACGGCGACGCCTGGGGTTCCTTCCCGTACGAGCAGGCGCGATCGCGTGCCTACCGCTGGAACGAGGACGGGATCGCCGGCGTCTGCGACGACCAGCAGCACCTCTGCCTCGCGCTCGCGCTGTGGAACGGCGAGGACGCCACGCTCAAGGAGCGGATGTTCGGGCTGACCGGCCCGCAGGGCAACCATGGGGAGGACGTCAAGGAGTACTGGTGGTACACCGACGCCGTTCCCAGCCATGCCTGGCTGGAGTACCGCTACGCCTACCCGCTGACCGCGTTCCCCTACGACGACCTGGTCGCCGAGAACGCCCGCCGCCGCGATCGCGGTCCCGACGAGGGCGAGTACGAACTGCTCGACACCGGTGCCTTCGACCCCGAGCCGGGTGGGGTCGACGGCAGCGGCCGCTGGGCCGAGGTCACGGTCCAGTACGCCAAGGCGGATCCGGACGACCTGGTCATGCGGATCGGGGTCGAGAACGCCTCGGTGCACCCGGCCACCGTGCACGTGCTGCCCACGCTCTGGTTCCGCAACACCTGGTCCTGGCGTGCCGGGGCCCCGCGGCCCACGATCGGCATCGAGGACGACGTGGTGGTGGCCCGCCACCCCCGCCTGGGAGCAGTGGTGCTCGCGGCGGCACCGGGCCCGGACGGCGCCGCGCCCACCCCGCTCCTGTGCGACAACGACACCAACACCGCCCTGCTGTACGGGGCCGAGCCGCTCACCGCCTTCCCGAAGGACGGGATCGGCGACCATGTCACGCGGGGCACCGACTCGGTCAACCCCGGCCGGACCGGGACCAAGCTGGCCCTGCACTACGTGCTGCACCTGGCCGGCCGGGAGAGCGCCGAGATCGTCGTCCGCCTCACCTCCGGCCCGGACGGCGTGCCGCGGCCGGGCGCGGACGTCGCGGACGGCGCGAGATCCGTTCTGGCCCAGCGCAAGGCAGAGGCCGACGAGTTCCATGCCGCGATGCTCCCGGACACCGCCACCGACGACGAGCGGGTCGTGGCCCGTCAGGCCGTCGCCGGTCTGATCTGGACCAAGCAGTTCTACTTCTACGACGTCGACCTCTGGCTGGACGGCGACCCCGCGCAGCCCGAGCCGCCGCATGCCCGGCGGCGCGGTCGCAACGCCGGCTGGCGCCACCTGAACAACCGCGACGTGCTGTCCATGCCGGATTCCTGGGAGTACCCCTGGTATGCCGCCTGGGACCTGGCCTTCCACGCCGTGGCCCTGGCCCACGTCGACCCTCAGTTCGCCAAGGAACAGCTGCTGCTCCTGCTGCGCGAGTGGTACATGCACCCGAACGGCCAGCTTCCCGCCTACGAGTGGGCCCTGGGCGACGTCAACCCCCCGGTGCACGCCTGGGCGGCGATGCGCGTGTTCGAGATCGACGGCAGCCGCGACTTCGACTTCCTGGAGAAGGTGCTGCACAAGCTCCTGCTGAACTTCACCTGGTGGGTCAACCGCAAGGACGTGGAGGGGAACAACATCTTCGAGGGCGGCTTCCTCGGGATGGACAACATCGGCCCGATCGATCGCTCCAACCAGGTGCCCGTGGGTGCCGTCCTCGAGCAGTCCGACGCCACCAGCTGGATGGCGATGTTCTGTCTGGATCTGCTCGAGATGTGCCTGCGCCTGGCGGCGTATCACGACCATGTCTACGAGGATCTGGCCACCAAGTTCCTGGAGCACTTCGCCTACGTGGCCACGGCGATGCGCGACGGCGATCTGTGGGACGGCGAGGACGGCTTCTACTACGACGTGCTCACCACCACCGATGTGATCACCGGGCAGAGGATGGTCGAGCGGCTGCGCGCGCAGTCGATGGTGGGCCTGCTGCCGCTGTTCGCCGTCCGGCTGCTTCCCCAGGCCGAGTTGACCCGGGTGCCCGAGTTCGACGGGCACCTACGCTGGTTCATGGACAACAAGCCCCGCTACGCGGCCGTGATCAGCGGTGACCAGGACTCGCGGGAGCCGGGTGGGCGCGAGGGTGCCCACCTGCTGGCCGTCGTCCGGCTGGAGCGCCTGCAGCAGATCCTGCAGCGGGTGCTCGACGAGGCGCAGTTCCTGGCCCCCACCGGCATCCGATCGCTGTCCAAGGCCCATGCCGGGCATCCCTTCTCGCTCGAACTCGGTCCGGGCTGGAGCGCCGCCGTGGACTACGAGCCGGCCGAGTCCCGGTCCGGGCTGTTCGGGGGCAACTCGAACTGGCGTGGCCCGATCTGGTTCCCGGTCAACCACCTGCTGGTGGAGTCGCTGCGCCGGTACGGGTCCTGGACCGATGCGCTGCCCGACGGCCCGCTCACCGTGGAGCTGCCCACCGGCTCGGGCCGGCGGCTCACGCTGACGCAGGCGGCCGACGAGCTCGCCACCCGGCTGGTCTCGACCTTCCTGCCCGGGCCGGACGGCGTGCGCCCGGCGCTGCGGCCGGCCTGGGACCGGATGCCGGCCTCCTGGCGGGACCGGATCCTGTTCCATGAGTACTTCCACGGTGACCACGGCGCAGGGCTCGGTGCCGGCCATCAGACCGGGTGGACCGCGCTGGTGATCGACCTGATCCACGACCTGTGCCAGGGGCGTGCGGGATGACCGTGGCGGGGCTGCTGCTGGCCGCCGGGGCGGGCCGCAGGATGGGTGGGCCCAAGGCGCTGCTGCGCCATCCGGACGGCGTCACCTGGGTGGCGCGCGCCGTCCGGGTGCTGCGCGAGGGCGGCTGTGATCCGGTGCTGGTCGTGGTCGGTGCCCAGGCCGACGCGGTCGAGGCGGACGTGATGGCCGACGGCGTTGACTGTGTGTCGGTGGTGCGCGCCGCAGGGTGGGCCGAGGGGATGGGCGCCTCGTTGCGAGCCGGGGTGGAGGCTGTGGAGCAGGGCCCGGGGGAGGCCGTGGTGATCGCGCTGGTGGACACTCCGGGGGTCACCGCCGACGTGGTGCGCCGGCTGTGCGCCGCGACGCGGGCGCGGGCACAGGT
>JBAPWU010000544.1:0-1765 GCA_049283855.1 Kineosporiaceae bacterium | reverse complement strand
GGCAGGTCGTGGCCGAAGTCGGCGAGCAGGCGGGCCAGGTCCCGCCCGGCCGGGGCACGGCGCCCCCCGAAACGGGCCGCGAAACGGGTCGCGGAACGGGTCAGGAAGCGGGTCATGGTCAGTCCCCTCTGCGGGTCAGCCCGACACCCAGGGGCATGGTGGAGGCCGCGAACGCCAGGTCGTGGGCGATGTCGAGACGTTGCGGGGTGAACCCGGCGCGGCGGATGGCGGTGTCCAGGCGTCTGCCGTACTCGGCGGCCGGCACCGTATCCGGGCCGGTGACCGTGGCGACGGCGTAAGGCCGGATGAGGGCGCTTCCGGAGGCGACCTTGCTGTCCAGGCGGCGGACCTTCTCGGTCTCGTTGCGTTCCCGGGCACGCTGTCTCACCTTGGCGCGGCGGCGCAGTTCCTCGCCCAGGTCGGCGTTCCATTCGGTGGAGCGGGTGTGCTTGTCGGCGGCCTTGCGGGACAGGATCGGGTAGGCGATGAGCAGGCTGCGCCGCTCCCCCGGTTCCCCGGACGCCAGGATCGGCGACAACGCCCCCAGGGCTGCGCCCTTGGGCGGCAGGATCAGGGTGGAGGACACCGAGGTCCAGCCGTCGTGGCGGTAGGAGCGCACCCCAGGCGCCGCCTGGGAGGGGCCCGCGCCGGCCCACGACACCTCGGTGGCCACCCCCGGGTCGTCGGTCTCGGCCGCGGCCCGCGCGTCGACCAGTGCCGCCCGATCCCCCGGGGCGAACCCCGTCCGGCACGCCGCCGCCAGGTCGGCGCTGCTCATCCACGTCACCGAGGTCATCCCCACCGCGCCGGTGAGGTGCGCACCGATCTCACCGGTCAGACTCGCCAGCACGTGGGCGCGTCCTTGCAGGCCCCCACCGCTGCCGCGGGCCTGACGGGCCAGCCGCCGATCGGGAACGATCACGGTGACGAACGCCTCGGTGCGTACGGCGGCCCGGGTCAACGCGGCATGCAGATCGTTGTTGATGGCCCGCGCCGGGGCAGTGCGCGGCTGATCGAGGCGGTGACGAGCGATCCAGGCATCGCGGTCGGCGCCGTCGTCGGGGACGGTGCGGACCACCACGAGGACCTCCTGGACCAGGTCGGTGAGCTCGGACAGGTCCAGCAGGGCACTCAGGCCGGCGCCGTGGCGCGCCCGCTCGCCGGCATCACACAGGCCGATCCCGGGATGCACGACGGCAGCACTGACCGCCCAGGTCCGGGTGGGGTGGTCCTGGATGAGCGCGACCCGGGTCAACGCCGCGCCCTGCGGGGGGCCGTCGTGGACCGCCAACCCGGCCAGAGCGCCCGGCACGTCCGGGTCCTGCAGCGGCCCGGGACGCCCGGCGGCCGCGCGGGAGCGGAACCTGCTCCACCCGGTGAGCTGACCGACCGCGAACGCGGCCATGGCGCCGGCCCACCCGGCCATGGACCGGCCCCGGACCGGGACCACCACCACGACCAGGACCACGACCAACGCCGCGGACAAGCTGCCCGCCGGTCGCCAGGCCCCGCGGTGCACGGCCCACACCGGCGGCGCCATCGCCGCCGCCACGGTGGCCACCTGCCACCCGGACAGCCCGAAGAAGAACCCGATCCGTGACCGGGTGTAATCAGAGTAGATCGCCACTACCAGATCCCTTCCTGGCCAACAGGTTCGCGTTCACGGACCTCTCCCGGCCGCGGGGTTGCGCCCGCGGACCTCACGGCACCACGCCCGCTTCGGCGGCCCCGGCACGTGCTCCGGCGCCCGGCCCTGCGCCCGGCC
>JBAPWU010000543.1:0-2702 GCA_049283855.1 Kineosporiaceae bacterium | reverse complement strand
GCCCAGTGCCGGGCACCGGGCAGCGCCGTCCACACCGCGCGGGGCGCCTCACCCGCGGCGAGCCGGGCCAGGAACGCCGCCCCCGCCGGGTACTGCCCCCACACCCCCTCGTGATCACCGCCAGATCGCACGTCTCCCCCAGTAGGTGGGGGACGTGTGCGATCTGAGGGCGATCGTGCCGCGGGAGCGGGGGTGGGGGGCGTGGCGGGAGCGGCCTTCTCGGTGGTGGCGTGGCGCGGCGGCAGGGCCAGGCGCAGCACGTCGGGCAGGGTGCCGGCGTACCGGTCCGCGACGGCCCGGGCCAGCCGGGCCACCTCGGCGGTGAGCACCGGCTCGGCCGAGACCACCCGGCGCAGCGGGGTCAGCGGCCCCGGGTGGTCACTGGCCGCCAGCCGCTCCAGCACGAACGCGTCGACGTCCTGCCCGGCGAACCGCACCCGCACCCGGGCACCGGGCACCGCCGTGGCCGACATGCCGTCCGGAACGGAGTAGTCGAACGGCCGGTCCAGGTGCGCCGGCGCCAGGTCGACGACCAGCCGCGCGACGGGCAGGGAGAGAAGGTCAGGAGACGGCTGCACGCAACGCGTCGACCCGATCGGTGCGCTCCCACGGGAAGTCGAGCCCGGCGTCCGCCCGGCCGAAGTGGCCGTAGGCCGCCGTCGCCAGGTAGATCGGCCGCAAGAGGTCCAGGTCGCGGATGATCGCGGCCGGGCGCAGGTCGAACACCTCACGCACCGCCTTCTCGATCCGGGCCGGGTCCACCGTCTCGGTGCCGAACGTCTCCAGGTACAGCCCCACCGGGTGCGCCTTGCCGATCGCGTAGGCGACCTGCGCCTCGCAGCGGCGGGCCAGCCCGGCGGCGACCACGTTCTTGGCCAGCCAGCGCATCGCGTAGGCGGCCGAGCGGTCGACCTTGGAGGGGTCCTTGCCGGAGAACGCGCCGCCACCGTGCCGGGCCATGCCGCCGTACGTGTCCACGATGATCTTGCGGCCGGTCAGCCCGGCGTCACCCATCGGGCCACCGATCTCGAACCGGCCCGTCGGGTTGACCAGCAGCCGGAACTTCGAGCTGTCGATCGAGACCTCGTCCAGGATCGGCTTGACCACGTGGTCGGCCACATCAGGCTGCAGCAGGTTCTCCAGCGAGATGTCCGCGGCGTGCTGGCTCGACACCACCACGGTGTCCAGGGCCACCGGGCGGTCGCCGTCGTAGGCGATGGTCACCTGGGTCTTGCCGTCGGGGCGCAGGTAGGGCACCTCGCCGCCGCGGCGGACCTCGGCCAGGCGCTGGGCGAGGCGGTGCGCGAGCCAGATCGGCAGCGGCATCAGCTGCGGGGTCTCGTCGCAGGCGTAGCCGAACATCAGGCCCTGGTCGCCGGCGCCCTGGGCGTCCAGCGGGTCGCTGCCGGATTCGACCCGCGTCTCGTAGGCGCTGTCGACCCCCTGGGCGATGTCCGGGGACTGTGCCCCGATCGAGATCTCCACCCCGCAGGAATTGCCGTCGAACCCCTTGGTGGAGGAGTCGTAGCCGATCCCCAGGATGGTCTGGCGCACGATGGACGGGATGTCCACATAGGCCTCGGTGGTCACTTCACCGGCGACGTGGACGAGACCGGTGGTCACCATGGTCTCCACGGCGACCCGGCTGCGCGGGTCCTCGGTGAGCAGTGCGTCGAGAATGGCGTCACTGATCTGGTCACAGATCTTGTCCGGGTGACCCTCGGTCACCGACTCGGACGTGAACAGGCGATAGGTCACGATGCTCCTGTCAAGTGCAGCGGCTGCTGTCTGGGTCTCAACTCTACCGAGCGCGGATCACCCGGCGCGCCAGGCCACCGCCGCGTCCCAGATCGCCTCGGCCACCTCGTCCTTGCGTCCGGGCGGCACCCGGCGCACCCCGCCCGCGGCATCCAGCACGGTGACCTCGGTCTCGGCGCGGCCGAACACCTTGCCGCCCGAGACGTCGTTGACCACCAGCAGGTCGCAGCCCTTGCGGGCCAGCTTGTCCCGGCCGTGGTCGAGCACCCCCCTGGCCTCGTCCCCGGTCTCGGCGGCGAAACCGATGATCACCTCGGCGGCGCGGTCGGCGACCAGCTCGGACAGGATGTCCGGGTTGCGCACCAGGGGCACGGTCGGGGCGTCGTCCAGGGCCGGGTCTTTCTTGATCTTGTGGTCGGCGGCGGTCGCGGGCCGGAAGTCGGCCACCGCGGCCGCCATCACCACGACGTCGGGACGGCCGCCGCCCCCCAGGCAGGCGGTGCGGACGGCGTCACGCAGTTCGAGCGCGGTCTCCACCCGGACCACCTCGACCCCGGCCGGATCAGGCAGGGAGGCGGTCGAGATCAGCAGGACGTCGGCGCCGCGGGCCGCCGCGGCACCGGCCAGGGCGTATCCCTGCAGCCCCGAGGAGCGGTTGCCCAGGTAGCGCACCGGGTCGAGGGGCTCGCGGGTGCCACCGGCGGTGATCACGACCCGCCAGCCGGCCAGGTCGGCGGAGGAGGAGGAGGGAGGCCGCGTCAGCAGCCGGTGGACGACCGCGGCGATCGCCTCCGGCTCGGGCAGCCGGCCCGGGCCGGTGTCGGCCCCGGTCAGCCGGCCGCTGGCCGGGTCGAGGACGATCACTCCCCGCGCACGCAAGGTGGCCACGTTCGCCACCGTGGCCGGGTGCTGCCACATCTCGGTGTGCATCGCCGGCGCCATCA
>JBAPWU010000542.1:0-2425 GCA_049283855.1 Kineosporiaceae bacterium | reverse complement strand
GGATGGCGCGCAGGGTGGGCACGAGCACGCCCCGGGCCGCAGCGGCCACCGCGGCGTCCGCGGACGCATGCGGATCGGCGTGCCCCCGGTAGGCGTACGGCTCGTAGCGCCGGTCGATGGCGTTGAGGGCGTCGTGGACGGCGATGTGCATCATCGCGTAGGCGCGGGACTCGTGGAGCGGGTTCTCCAGCGGCGCGATGCAGGCCGCCACCGCAGCCTTGCCCGCCTGCGCGTTCCACCGCACCACGGCGTCGGACGTCGGACCGTGCCCGTGGCCGGTCAGGGTGCCGGCGGCGGCGTTCGTCGGTGCGACGACCAGCGCTCCCACGGCGAGGGCCACGCACACGCGCGTGACGGTGCTGTTCCTGATCCCCATGTCTTCCCCCAGGTGTGCCGAATCGGTCCCCCCGTGGCAGAACCACCATGCTCGCGATGGCAACGGACCGGGAATACGGAGTTCTCCGTAGCCTCGGCAGGCGATCTCCGCTCATCCGGCTACCGTGGACGAATCCGATCATCGATCCGGGTCGGGAGGTGATGGCCATGGCGTCCGTGCGGTTGCCGGAGCAGGATCTGCGAGCCGTTCTGGACCTCGCCGAGCACTGCCGCGCGACGGCGGCAGGCACCGGCGGCGCCACGGAGGTGCTCGACGCCGTGACCGGGCTCGTGCGCTGCGACGTCGCGTTCTGGAACTGGATCGGGCCGATGCCGCAGTGCGAGGAGCGGGCCCTGGTGAGTTCCTCGCGCGGCCGGGAGGTGGTCAGGATGCCCCGCCAGTCGTGGCTGGAGCACCTCCACGAGCATCCGATCATGTCGGCGCGGCACGGCCTGGTGACGGCCATCAGCGATGTCTTCTCGCAGTGTGAGTTCCGCCGGACGTGGCTGTATCAGGAGGTCTTCCGGGTCGTGGGGCTGGCGCACGAGATCGGCGTCGCGCTGCCGCGGCCGGACGGCGAGCTCAGCGTCGTCGTCCTGTCCCGGGGACCGGGCCGGGACTTCTCCGAGCGCGACCATCTCGTGCTGCGCCTGCTCAGGCCCCACCTGGGCAGGGCACTGCACACGCTCGCGGACCCTGCACCGCGCCTCACCGCACGGCAGAAGGAGATCCTGCGACTGGTGGCCGAAGGGCTCACCGACGCCCACATCGCACGTCGTCTCGGCCTCTCGCACCGGACGGTCGGGAAGCACCTGGAGAACGTCTACGCCGTGACCGGCACGCACAGCCGGCTCCAGGCGATCACCCGGGTCGGACTGGCGCCATCGGACGGTGCCCTGGCCGAGCTCTCGTGATCAGGGCAGCAGGTCGACGGTCGAGAGGGCGCGGGTGGCGGCCGAGCGCAGCAGCGCCAGCGCGACCACGCCGGCGATCACCGCGCAGGCCGCGGCGCCCAGGAACACCGTGTGCTCCTGCACCAGCGCGGCGCTGCGCAGCAGCTCGTCGAACTCCGGGCACCGGCTGGCGCCCAGGCACACCACGCGCACCTGCCGCAGGTCGGCCTGCTCGGCATACAGCCGGCGCAGCCCGAGCGTGGTCAACGCCGAGATCCCGATCAGCATGCCGACCATCCGGGCCACGACCACCAGGGCGCTGGCCAGGCCGTGTGCGTCCTGGTCGGTGCTCGCCAGCAGGGCAGCGTTCACCGGGGCGAGGGCCAGACCGAAGCCGAGCCCGCCGACCACCAGCGGGATGGTCGCCGTGGCCGACTCCAGGGCGTCCGCCCGCCACCCGGACATCAGCACGAAACCGGTTGCAGCACAGGCCATTCCAAGAGCCACGATCACCCCGGCGGGGCAGACCCGGGTCAGGTAGCCACCGGCGACGGCACCGACCGGCAGGGCGAGCAGGAACCGCACCAGCACCAGCGCGGCGTCCACCTGCGAGGTCGGGTACACCGTCGTCCGGGCGAAGACCGGGATGTCGACCAGGGCCGCGATCAGGGCGGCGCCGACGAAGAAGCTGACCAGCAGCGCGCCCCAGGCGGGGGTGCGCCGCAACACCCCGCGCGGCACCAGCGGAGCGGCGGCACGACGGCGATGGACGACGAGCGCCGCCGTCGCGAGCGCCGAGGCCCCCAGGTACCACCAGCCCCGGGGGGAGAACACCTCGATCCTCGGGTCGGCGGTGGCGAAGGCCAGCACGATGCCCCCGAGCGCGACGGCCAGCAGCAGGGCGCCGCCGAGATCCGCGTCGCGCAGGGCGCCGGACCACGACCGCAGGTCGAGCAGCGGACGCCGCGCGGTCGCGCACCGCAGCACGAACAGCGCGACCGCCGCGACGGTGAGGGCGCCGATCGGCGTGAACCACCGCCCGCCGCCGGCGAAGGGCACGAACAGCTCGCCCCAGGTGAGGTCGCGCCGCAGCCCCTCCGGCTGCCGGCTGAGGACGACCAGCCCGAGCACAGCGACGGCCAGCAGGGCCAGACCG
>JBAPWU010000541.1:0-2890 GCA_049283855.1 Kineosporiaceae bacterium | reverse complement strand
GCTGCGGCGGCGAGCCGGCTCGCCCTCGGTGACGAACGGGAGCGGGCGACGCCTTCGGTGCGGGTCCACCTCGACCTGGCGGTACTCGATCGCACCGGTGCCGGTGGCGATCACCACGGTGGTCCGGATCAGCAACCGGTCGACCGCACTGAGCACGTCGCCCGACGGCACCACCTTGTCGTCCAGGTCGCCGGCCGGACCCCAGGTGCCGATCGCGAACGCGCCCTGCTTCAGCGCGTCGATGGTCAGCTTGTCGGCCCGGTCGATCGGGGTGTCGTGCGCGGGGCCGACGAAGCTCACGGTGACCTTCGGCCGGGCAGCGGCCCGCATCGGCGCGGCCGACACCTCGGGCACCGTCGGCAGGTCCGTGCTGGCGCCGGCCACCGCGAGCTCGCGGATCGGCGCCGTACTGGTCACGGTCAGCTCGAACTCCGGCACCACCCGGAACGGGTTGGCGTCGCTGCCGTCCGGGCCGCGCGCGCCACCGGTCGCGGCGTCCCCGGTCGGCGGTACACCACCCTTGCCCGGGATGGCGTTCAGCATCGCCGCGGTACCGGCCGACGCGGTCTCCAGGTACTTGGAGACGAAGGTCGACCAGCCGATCGGCTGCGGCTCGTGGCCGGAGTCGCCGAACTCGACCTCCAGGTCGACCGGCCCGACCGAGAAGGTGGCCCGGCCGTGGAACGGCGGTCCGGTGACCTGCACCCTGGCCCGCAGCGAGACCGAGATGGTGATCTCACCGATCCAGACGTCGATCGTCACGCCGGCGCTGATCGAGGCGTAGACCGTGACATCGAGCCAGAACGGGTCGAAGTAGACGATGCCGTCGCAGCCGAGCACCAGGTGCGCCCAGCCGGGCCCGAACTCGGCGCTGGCCTCGATCTTCGCGCCGGCCATCACCGCCTCCGAGGTGAGCGCGACGTAGGACTCGCCGGTGATCGAGATGTACCCGTAGAGGTCGACGGCGATCCCGAGCCGGGGCACCACGGGGTATCCGTCGCGGTGGAAGCTCGGGTGGTACCCGCCCAGGGTCAGCACGAACTGGCCCTTGTTCGGGCCGCCGAACCAGGACGCGAAGGCGAAGCCGCCGGTCAGCCTGATGGTCGGGAAGAGCAGCCAGGAGTTGTCGGTGAGCTGGGCCTGGACCAGGATCACGCCGTCCCTGGTGGAGACCCGGGCGAGCAGCCCGAGCTCGACGCTGACCAGCGCGGCCTCGGGCCGGGGCAGGGCCATCCGGGCCAGCCCGAGCAGAGCCAGCTCGAAACCGTCCCCGATCTGGACGGCGATCACCGCCACCCCGTCGACCAGGGCGAAGGAGGTGAAGGAGAGCCCGGCGGCGAACCAGAACGAGCCGCGCTGGGCCGGGAAGAAGGCACGGACCTGCTCCAGCTCGGCCATCGGGTCGCCGGGGCGGGCGGCCGGGTCGAGCGCCTTGATGAACGGGTAGGTGCCGAACTGGGACAGGTCGCTGGGGTAGGTCAGGCCGCGGTTGATGCCGAAGCCGCCGCCGATCCCGGTGACGAAGAACGCCGGCGGCCCACCGATCGGACCGTTCACCGCGCCGAACAGGAACAGCGAGGCGAACTGGTCGTCCGGCGGGCCGACCAGGCCGTAGCCGCCGTAGACCGAGATCCCGTAGACCGCCAGCCTGGCCGTGAGCAGCCCGAGGTACTCCGAGCCGCCCCCCGGGCCGGGGAACTTGCGCAGCCCGCCGGCCAGGGCGATCCCGGAGACATCGGCGGTGACTGCGAGCCCGGCCAGGTCGACCGACCAGGCGTCCGGCGACAGCGGCGACCCGACCGACACCAGGTAGGTGATGGACAGGTCGTCGACGCTCGCGGTCAGCCCGAGCAGGCTGACCCGGCCGTCGATCAGCAGGCCGATGCTGCCCAGCGTCCGCTGGTTCATCGTCACCGCGAGTCCGACCTGCTCGACGTAGATCGGCCCGAAACCCTTCTGGATCACCACCCACCAGGGCCCGGAGCCCTCTCCCGCCGAGAGGGTGACCTGGACGTCGTCGTCGCCGTGCTTCTGGACGGCGAGCGCGGGCGAGAACCGCGGCTTCGGCGATTCGCTGCCCGAGCCGAGCATCCCGTTGGCGACCGGGTTGGTGCCGCCGGTGGCGCCGGCCAGGCCGACCGTCAGGCCACCCAGCTCGAACCGGACGCCTCCGGAGCCGTCCACGGCCAGGTCCGGCCGGTCACCACTGACCTGGAGGTCGGCGAACACGTGGACGGCGATCTCGTCGATGGTGATCCCGGCGTCCAGCAACGGACCGGAACCACGGCCCAGTCGCAGGCCGATCCCGCCGACGCCCAGCCCGGGCTCGAGCCGGATCGCGCCGCCGGCGCCGACGGTGAGCAGATCGAGGGTCAGGCCGCCGGGCACCGGGCCGGAGGGCGCGTCGATCCATCCGGTGAGCTGCTCCAGGCTCGCGGTGAGATCGCCACCGCTCGAACCGGTCGCAAGGTCGAACGGCTTCGCCAGACCGAGGGTCAGGCCGTACCGCGTGCCGCCGCCCGCCGGTTCGGCGTGCGGGCGCAGGGTCAGTGCGTCGTCGACGGTCACCTCGGCGCCCGGCGCCGCGGCCAGGTTGGCCAGCAGCCGGCCGAGCCGGGGCAGCAGCTCGTCCACCTCGAGCAGGCTCGGGTCGGTCCGGCCGGTGTCGGCGGGGTCGAGCAGCACGCCGGCGAGCAGCTCTCGGGTGGTGCTGCCGAGCAGCGGCCGGTCGAGCGCGGTGCTCACTGCGGGGACGGCGAGCACGAACGCGCCGCTCAGGTTGAGCACCGCAGCGACGACCGCGAGCACCACCTGGTCGGGCGCGGTGGACTCGACGGTGCCGGTCCGGGCGACGAGTGCGAAACCGGGCGGGTCGAGGCCGAGCCGGCCG
>JBAPWU010000540.1:0-22169 GCA_049283855.1 Kineosporiaceae bacterium | reverse complement strand
GAGCACCTGCGCGACGCCCTGCTCGCCGCGGTCGGGCACGACCTGCGCTCGCCCTTGGCCTCGGCCACTGCGGCGGTGAGCAGCCTGCGCAGCCCCGACATCCAGTGGTCGGGCCAGGAGCGGGAGGAGTTGCTGGCCACCGCCGAGGAGTCCCTGGGCCGGCTGGCCCGCCTGGTGGCCGACCTGCTCGACCTGTCCCGCCTGCGTGCGGGGGTGCTCACCGTGGCGAGCGAGCCGGTCTGGCTCGACGAGGTGATCCCGCCGGCCCTGGACGAGCTGGGCCTGGCCGCGCGCGACGTCCGGCTGAACCTGCCCGAGGACGTGCCGCCGGTGCTCGCCGACGCGGCACTGCTCACCCGCGCCCTGGTCAACGTCACCGGCAACGCGCTGCGCTACTCCCCGGAGGGCCGGCCACCGACGGTTGCCGCCAGCGCCGACGGAGACCGGGTGCAGCTGCGCGTGATCGACCGCGGGCCCGGCATCCCCAGCATGGATCTGCAGAGGGTGTTCACGCCCTTCCAGCGGCTCGGCGACACCGACAATCGCGCGGGCCTCGGCCTGGGGCTGGCGCTGTCGCGTGGCCTGGTGGAGGCCATGGGCGGCACGCTGGAGGCGGAGGACACACCCGGCGGAGGTCTGACCATGGTCCTCACTCTGCCCGTGGCCGCCGTGGCACCCGATGTGCAGCCCGCCGAGCCGGGACAGCGCGAGCGGCAGGCGCCGTGACCCGGGTGCTGGTCGTGGACGACGAGCCGCAGCTGCTCCGCGCGCTGCGGATCAACCTGCGGGCCCGCGACTACGAGGTACACGTCGCGGCCACCGGCACCGACGCGCTGCGGATCGCCTCGGCGCACCCGCCGGACCTGGTCATCCTCGATCTCGGCCTTCCCGACCTCGACGGGATCGAGGTGATCCACGGGCTGCGGGGGTGGACCGACGTCCCGATCATCGTCCTGTCCGGGCGCAGCGGCAGTTCCGACAAGGTCGCCGCGCTGGACGCCGGGGCCGACGACTACGTCACCAAGCCCTTCGGCATCGAGGAGCTGCTGGCGCGCATGCGCGCCATCGGCCGCCGGGCCGGGGTCGCGGACAGCGCCGACGCGCCGCAGGTGAGCTTCGGCGAGATCACCGTCGACCTCGCCGACCACCAGGTGCTCCGCACGGCGGACGACGGCACCCGCACGCCGGTGCGCCTGACCCCGACCGAGTGGCACCTGCTGGAGGTGCTGGTCCGCCGGCCCGGCACGCTGCTCGGCCAGCGCTACCTGCTCACCGAGGTCTGGGGCCCCGGCTACGTCAACCAGCCGGGCAACCTGCGGCTGTACATGACCCAGCTGCGCCGCAAGCTGGAGCCCGACCCGACCCGCCCCCGGTACCTCCTGACCGAACCCGGCATGGGGTACCGCTTCCAGCCTGACCCCGCCCGGGGGCTCACCTAGCCCTCCGACGCCCCGGACCGCCCGAGGAGCGGCACCTCGCCGGTCGGGGCACGATCCGGACGGCAATCGTCCGGATCGTGTCCTACCGTGGGCTCTCGCGTCGGACGACGATCAACCTGGGGGCTCCACGCATGGACATCCTGCTCATCGCCGGACTGTGGCTCGACGGATCGGCCTGGGACGCCGTCGTGCCCGCACTCGAGGCCCGCGGACACCGCCCGGTGGCGATCAGGTTGCCGGGCCAGGGGGACGGCGCGGCATCCGCCACGCTCGAGTTCCTCCCGATCGAGGACGGCGTGATGCGTCTTCCCGGGTGGGGCCCGTTCGAGGGGCCCGACTCGGCCGACCTCGACGAGCAGACCAAGGCCCGCATCGCGGCGGCCGCGATCCCTGTGCCGGCGGGGGTGACCAGCGGCGTGGTGCGCCTGCGCGACGAGCGCCGGTTCGACGTCCCGGCCGTTCTCGTCTGCCCCGAGTTCCCCCCCGCCCAGACACAGGAGTGGATCGCGACCGGCGACCTGTCGGAGCTGGCCCGGGCCACCGACCTCGAGCTGGTGGATCTCGACTCCGACCACTGGCCCATGGTCAGCCGCCCGGCCGAACTGGCCGCGCTGCTGGCGGATCTGGCCGAGCGCTCTGTGGCGACCGAGGTGTGACCATGACGCTGACCACGCGCCGACTGGACGCCACCACCTGGGATGCCTTCGCCGAACTCGTCGAACGCAACAACGGCATCTTCGGCGGCTGCTGGTGCATCGCCTATCACCTCGAGTCCGGCCAGAAGGGCGGCGACTACCGTGCCGCGAAGCACGAACGCGTGCACTCCGATCGGGCGCACGCCGCGCTGGTGTTCGACGCGGACGGCGTGGTGCAGGGTTGGTGTCAGTACGGCAGCCCACACGAGCTGCCCGGCATCAAGCACCGTCGCGAATACGTCAAAGACGCTCCGCCGCCGCCGGATTGGCGGATCACCTGCTTCTACGTCGACCCGCGACATCGCGGTCGGAGCATCGCCCGGACGGCGCTCGAAGGTGCCCTGGACCAGATCGCCGACGCCGGCGGCGGCCTGGTCGAGGCCATCTCCGAGGTGACCGCCGGACGGCAGGCACCGGGCCGTTTCTTGTTCAGCGCCACCGTCGAGCTGTTCGAGCAGTACGGCTTCACCCGCATCCGCCAGGTCGGCAAGCACGCCTGGATCGTCAGCCGGGTGGTCGATCCCGCCTGAACCTGCGGCCCCAGCGCGAGCAGCCGGTGCCGGGTGGTCTCGGTTCCGACGTGTTGGTCGTGCGGTTCCGGTGAACTGGGACGGTCAGTGGGTCGGCGGCTCGGACACCGTGGGATCGGCCGGTGCCTGGGGAGTGGCCGATGCGTGGGAAGTGGTCGGCGCTTGGGGAGTGGTCGGCGCACCCTGCGCTGGTGGCGGCTCGTTCCCGGCGGTTCCGGCGGACCCTTGCTCGGCGAGCTTGTCGACCCCCCTGGCCAGCTGCTGCTTGGCCTTGGCCACCTTGTCGGCGTACTTGCCGTCGGTCTTGGCGTCGACCTTCGCGGCCACGGTGTCCAGACCCGAGATCACTGTGTCGCGCTTGTCGTGGGCCAGGTCCCCGGCCTTGTGCACCGTCTGCCGGGCGGCCTTCTCGGCCGCGTCGGCCAGGTGCTTGGCCTTGGTCTGCAGGTCGTACTGCTGAGCCTTCTGCTTGGCCTTGTCCAGGAAGCTCATGATCACCCTTTGTCTCGGCGTGCAGTCGGTCTCGACGCAACGCGTCGTGTCTCGACCGTACGTCGGAGCGTGGAGGTCGGCATCCCGGTGGCGGGCCGTGCAGCCCGGGCAAACGCCGTCATCGCCACCTCGACCCAGTCGGGCGTGGCCCATCCCAAGGCCCGACGAGCAGGTCAGGTGGCTGATCCCGATCAGCTCGGCGCGGGCCAGGATCTGATGAACTCGCGGCTGATCTGGCGGAAGAGATCGGTCCCCGCCTGCTGCAGCCATTCGAAGGCCACCATCTCGCGCGACACCATCTCTGCGCCGTGCCGGCGCATGCGGTCGATCGCCAGCGCCTTGTCACTGCTGCGCCGCGAGCCGATCGCTTCCTCGACCACGAAGACGCTACGCCCGGCGTCCAGCAGGTCGAGCACCGTCTGCAGCACGCAGACATGTGCTTCGGTGCCGGCGACGACGAACTGCGGGCGCTCACCACCGGCGACCTGCGGCAGATTCCCCGCCGCCACCGCGGAGAAGTGTGTCTTCTCGATCACGCAGTCGTCCGGCAGCAGCCGGCGCAGCTCGGGCATCGTCGGCCCGAGCCCTCGCGGATACTGTTCGGTACAGATCACCGGCACCTGCAATCGCTGCGCGACGCGCGTCAACCAGATGCTGGCGGCCAATACCCCCGAGGCGCCGTCGATGGCCGGCTGCAGCCGCTGCTGCAGATCGACGAGCAGAAGGACCGACCGATCGATGTGCATCACCCTGGCAGGATCCCGGCAAAGCGCGGCCGTGTCAGGCAGTTGCCGCTGTGACCTGCCACCCGTGACCGATGAGGTGCGCCCCACGAAGGACGTCTCGTAGCTGTCTCTCAGAAGTCGATGCGCATCACCACCCGGCGCAGACTCGGATGGCTGACCTCGACGAAGCCTGCCTCCTCGAATGCCTGCCGGGCGCCCACGTTCAGTTCCCCCCAGGTGACCTGCCTGCCCGGTTGAGTGATCATCGGGTAGCCCTCGATCGCCCGGGCGCCCCGGCGGCGGGCAAAGTCGACGGTGGCCCGCGCCAGCAGGTACATCAGCCCCCGGCCGCGGTAGCCCGTGCGGACGACGAAACACGTGACCGCCCAAACGGTGTCGTCGTCCTTGTCCTCGCCGCGCCCGGTCCAGGGCACCCGCGAGGTGCGCAACTTCGGGTAGGCCAGCCGGGGCTCGACCGCCACCCACCCCACCGGGACGTCGCCCAGGTAGGCCACCAGCCCACTCGTCACCGCCGAATCCGCTTCGCCACAGCCGGTTTGGGTCTGCTGCATCGCGATGCGCTCGTCCAGGGTGGAGTCGCGCCAGATCCATCCGAGCACCTTCAACCGCTGGCACCGGCAGCGGCTCGCGTAGTCCGCCGTCCCGAAGACGGCGTTCAGGTCCTCCCACGGTGCCTCGTTGGCCGGGACCACCCGCACCTGTCCGGGCGAGAAGGCCTCGGCGCGGTCGGCCGGTCGGGTCACGGGTGCCAGCCGTCGGGCGGGTCCTCACCGACCAGGCCGTCGACCGCCTCGCGCAACAGATCGGTGTGGCCGGTGTGCCGGGCATACTCCTCGAGCAGGTCGAACAGCAGCCGGCGCAGGCTGGCGTGGTGGCCCTCGCCGTCGTGCACGTACGCGAACTGGTCCAGCCCGCCGTCCGCCAGTGCCGCCGCCACCCGCGCCCGTGCCCGCGCCACCGCGCCGTCCCAGAGGGCGTAGAGCTGCTCGGGCGAGTCGTCGTCCGCCGAGGTGAACGGCCACTCGGGGTGGGCGTCCCAGTCGACGCTCTGCCAGGGTTCGCCCGGTGCCGCGCCGGCCAGCTTGATGGTGAACATGTAGTCCTCGCAGAACGCGAGGTGCTTGAGCAGCCGGCCGATGGTCAGCGAGGAGGCCCCGATCCGCCGGCTCAGCCCGGCGGCGTCCAGCCCGCCCGCTTTCCAGCGAAAGGTGAGGCGCTGGCGTTCCAGCGCGCCCAGCAGGTGCTCGACCTCGGTGCCGGCCAGCGGGGGTTCCCAGGGGCGTTCGTCGTCGGTCATGCCCTCACCGTAGGGCTGGTTCCGGTCGGATCGCGTCCGCAACCGTGCCAGGCTGACCCGGTGGAGGAGACGAACCCGACCGCTCGCGCGCTGCGGTGCCTCGAGGCACTGCAAGACCATCCGGGCATCACCGCCGACCGGCTGGGCCACACCCTCGGGGTCTCGGCCCGCGCCGCGCGTCGGTACGTCGCGATCCTGCGCGAGGCGGGCATCCCCGTCGAGTCGGTGCGCGGACCATACGGCGGCTACCGCGTCGGCCGGGGTCTGCGCCCAGCACCGCTGCGCTTCACGGCCACCGAGGCCCTGGCCCTGGTGATGGCGGTGCTCGATGGTCATCACGATGCCGCCGATGCCGGCGACCCGGTCGGGGCGGCGCTGGGCAAGCTGGTGCGGGTGCTGCCCGAATCCGTTGCGGCCCAGGCCGAGACCATGCGTCGGACGGCATCGCCGGTACCCGACCGGGCGGCCGCCCGGCCCGACCCGCAGACCGCGGTCACCCTGGTGCAGGCCTGCGCCGATCGCCGCAGGCTGCGGCTTCACTACCGCACCGAGGCGGGTTCGGACCGGGTGATGGAGGTCGATCCCTGGGCAGTGGTCATCCGGCACGGGCGGTGGTACCTGCTGTGCTGGTCGCACACCGCGCACGACCGGCGGGTGCTGCGGGTCGACCGGATCGGCGCCGTCCAGCAGCTTGTCGAGGACTTCACCCCACCCGCCGACCTCGACCCCGCCACCGACCTCGAGGCGCACCTGGCGGTCGGCTGGGAGTACGACGTCGACGTGATCGTCGAGGCGTCGACCGAGGCCGTGGCGCGCTGCCTGCCCCGCTCGCTCGGGCGGCTCGAGGCGCTGGACGGCGAGCGTTGCCGGCTGAGCGCCACCACCGGCAACCCGTACTGGTACGCCGAGCAGCTGGCTCGCCTGCCCGGCGACTTCCGGGTGGTGGGTGGGCCGGAGCTGCGCCAGGTCGTGCACACCCTCGGGCGCCGCCTGCTGGCCGCCGGCGCGTCCTGACCTACGGTGGACGACGTGGGCCTCTTCCGCACGATCGCCCGATTGCTGCTCGGAGCGTTCCTCGTCGTTGCCGGCACCGGGCATCTCACCTTCGCCCGCTCGCAGTTCCAGGCGCAGGTGCCGCCCTGGCTGCCGCTGGACGCCGACCTGGTCGTGCTCGCCTCGGGCGGCGTCGAGATCGCTCTCGGCCTGGCGCTCGTCCTGGCGCGGCGGTGGCGGGGGCGCGTGGGCTGGGTGGTGGCGGCCTTCTTCGTCGCGGTCTTCCCCGGCAACCTCGCTCAGTGGGTCGAAGGGCGTGACGCCTTCGGCCTGGACTCGGACGCTGCTCGAGCCACCCGTCTGCTCTTTCAACCGGTGCTCGTGGCGTGGGCGCTGTGGTCGACCGGGGCGTGGAGGGACTGGCGGTCCGGACGACGCTTCCGACCGACAATGGACGCATGACCGTCATCAAGATCAATGCCATCACCGTGCCCGCCGACAGCGGTGACGAACTGGCTCGCCGGTTCGCTGCCCGGGCCGGTGCGGTCGACGGGCAGCCGGGCTTCGAGGGTTTCGAGCTGTTGCGACCCACCGACGACCGTCACGTCTGGCTGGTCCTCACCCGCTGGGCAGACGAGGACTCGTTCCAGGGGTGGGTGCGTTCGCGCAGTTTCGCCGATGGTCACGGCGGGCGCCCGGCTGACGCCTCAGGGATGGCCTCGCCGCCGCCTGCCGACCAGCCGGGTGGCCAGCGGCCGGTGGGTGTGGCGGCGGAGCTGTGGTCGTTCGAGGTCGCCGGAGGTTCGGATCAGCCCTTCGAGGTCGGCGGCGCCTGAGAGCCCTCGCCGACGGAGGCCATTCAGGCGCCGAGCAGCGCTAGCGGGACGACGGCGATCCCGTCCGGCCGGCGGTAGGCATGGGTACCGGTGGTGATCACGACTGCTTCGACCAGCGCCTCACCGAGGTGTTCGCGCAACCACACCAGGTGCCTGACGTCGGTGTCGTCAACGGCTGCAGCGAGTTTCACCTCGATCGCCACGACCTGTGCGTCGGGCCCTTCCACCACGAGGTCGACCTCGTGGTCACCATTACGGGTTCGCAGATGGCCGACCCTGGCCTGCGCCGCCTGGGCTGCCACCCTCACGGTGAGAGTGGCCAGGGACTCGAACAACGGCCCCGCCATCGCGGCGCCGCGTGGGGCGGCCAGCGTCGTGGCCGACAACCCCAGCAGTCGAGCGGCGAGCCCAGGATCGGCAAGTTGGTGCTTCGGCGCCTGTTGCAGCCGAGCTCTCGGACTGAGGCTCGGCGCCCAGCCGGGTACGGGGTCGAGCAGCATGAGCTGGGTGAGGTGATCCCGATACGCGATGGTGGTGGTCTTCGCAGGCTGCGAGCCATCACCCCCGGTCGAGGCATCCAGGATCTTGGAGTACGCCGTGGTGGTCGACGACGCGGCGGCATACGCGGCGAGCCATCGGCGCAGGGTCTCCGGCCGTCGCACCGCCACGCCGTGGTCCGGCAGGTCGCGGTCGATGACGCGTTGGAGATAGGCGTCCAGCAGGCCCTGGCGCAGTCGGGGGTGTTGCGAGCCGACGCCGGGCAAGCCGCTGGCCTCGATGGCCGACAGGTAGTCGCCGACGGACGTGGTCGTTCGACCAGTGAGCATGGTGTGTTCGCCGGCGAGCAGCCTGCGGAGGCTGACAGTGGGCCGACTCGCCGCGCCGCGTTCGTACAGCGCCATGGGTCGCATCCGCAGCGACAGGATCCTGCCCGCTCCGCTGTGGGTGTCGACTCCGGCCGCCGGTGTCGCGCTGCCGGTCAACAGGAACCGTCCAGGGCCCGCGCCCTCATCGACCCGGCGGCGGACCGAGTCCCAGACCGGAGGCCACCGCTGCCACTCGTCGATCAGCACGGTGCCGGCAGGAGTGGTGGCAAAGGTGGGGTCGGCCTGGACGAGGGCGCGCTGCGCGAGGTCGTCCAACAACCACCCAACCGTGGCACGACGCTGAGCCGTGGCGGTCTTGCCCACTCCTTTGGGCCCGTCCAGCGCGATGGCTGGGGTGAGCGAGAGCAACTCATCGAGCTCGTCATCGACGGTGCGCCGTAGGTAGGCCACCCCGACAGGCTACCTCTAGCAGCCTATCGAGGCTTCCTCTAGCAGTGTTTCTAGCCTACCTTGAGCAGATCATGGCAGGTGTATTGACAGTACGTCGGTCGTCGGCGACCAGCACTTCGAGCAACCACCTCATTGCCGACGAGGCATAGGTCGACACCTGCCTGGCAGGCGTTGTTCAGCTGGGTCGAGGCGCAGGGCTGGCCGCTGAGCTCCAGCAACCCGTGATCCACCACAACCTCAGGCTCCGGGCTGGACTGGGGGAGCCAAGGGTCTCGGGACCCGGGAGTGCGTCGGTACCTCGTGCACGGTCAGTCCCGTGATGCCGGCGAAGTCGCGGGGGTTACAGGTGTAGACGGGCAGCCCGTGCGCCAGCGCCGTCGCCGCGATCAAGGCGTCATAGGCGCGGGCAGCCGGCATTCGCCCTGCCGAGCGCAGGTCCGCGGCCACCTGACCGAACGCCCGGGCCGCGGCGGCATCGAACGGGATCGGGTCGAAGTCGGCCTCGGCCTGCTGCAGGTGGGCTTGGCGTGCCGCACGTTCGGAGTCAGTCGTGGCCAGCAGCGGCCCCACCGACAGCTCCGCCAGGGTCACCGCCGTGATCAGGCAGTAGTCCGGCAGGTCGGTCTCGGACAAAGAGCCGAGAACGAGAACGGTCGAGGTGTCGAGGACTCCCCGGGATGATTCGGTCGTGGTCGGCTCGGCGGTCACAGCCCGGCGTCCAGGATCTCGTCGAGGTTGGCCCGAAGTGCGGCGGGGTCGACCGGAGGCAGGTGGCGTCGGCCTGCGATGAGCTCTGCGGTGGCACGGCTGGGGCGGGTCAGCGGCACGACCCGGGCGACCGGGTGGCCATCTCGCGTGACCACCATCGACTCGCCTCGCTCCACCCGGGCCAGCACGTCGGCACCACGGTTGCGCAGGTCTCGCACGGTGACATCGGCCATGGCTGAGTGTATCACCGGTGATACACGGTGCGCCCAGCTCAGGGGAGTGCGAGCGCGTCGAGTGCTCGCAGGGTTGGGCATCGACTACGGTCGGGTCGACAGCCCGCCGTGCCCGCGGCCCCACGTGAGAGGTCCGGATGCCTCGCGACCTGGACTCACCGCCCAAAGCCCGCCCCGGCGACAGGGTCGCGGTGCTCTCGCCCGCCTTCGCCGCGCCCGCGGTGGCGCCGGCGATCCACGAGCAGGCGATGCGCCGGCTGGCCGAACTCACCGGACTGGTGCCGGTGGAGTACCCCACCACGCGACGCCTGAAGTCCTCTCCCGTCGACCGCGCCGCCGATCTGAATGCCGCGTTCGCGGACCCGTCGATCCGGGCGATCCTGGCCACCATCGGCGGCGAGGACCAGATCACGGTGATCCCGCACCTGGAGGCCCTGGCCGTGCGCGCCGACCCCAAGCCGTTCGTCGGCTACAGCGACAACACCAACCTGCACCACTGGTTGTGGCACCACGGCATCGCGAGCTTCTACGGCGGATCGACTCAGGTGCACCTCGGCCCAGGGCCGTCCGTGGATGACGTCCACGCCCGGTCGCTGCGGGCCGCCCTGCTCACCGGCGGACGCCTCGAGCTGACCGAACCGGGCGAGTCCGAGGACGTCGGCCTGCCCTGGGACGACCCGGCGGCGCTGATCGCTTTCGGTGACCGCGAACCGACCGAACCCTGGACCTGGCACGGACCGGCGCGCGTGGTCACCGGGCGTACCTGGGGCGGCTGCATCGAGGTTCTGCAATGGATCCTGACCGCCGGACGGTTCGCCGGCCCGCCAGGGGATCTGGACGGCGGCGTGCTGCTGGTCGAGACCTCCGAGGACCTGATCCCGGCCCGTGAGGTCGGGTGGATCCTGCGCTCGATGGGCGAGCGTGGTCTGCTCGCTGCTGTGGCAGGTGTCCTGGTCGCCCGTCCGCCGACGTCCGACCCTGAGCGCCGGCCTCAGGCGGCCGAACGCGCCAGGCTGCGCGCCGCTCAACGCGACGTCGCGGTCGAGACCATCGCCCGCTACAACCCGGACGCTGTGGTGTGTGCCGGCGTCCCGTTCGGGCACACCCGGCCACAGTGGATCGTGCCGCACGGCGGTGAGGTCACCCTGGACGGCGAGCAGCGCCGGGTGTTCGCCGACTACTCCTGAGGCTGGTTGTGCGGTTCATGCTCACCGATGCATGAACCACGCGCCGCAGGGCCCTGGAGCCGTCGCGTGGTGCATGCTGAGACCCATGCACCCCGCGGTCGAACGGCTTCCGCGTGCGCCGGGGGTGTACCGCTTCCGCGGCAGCGGGACGACGGTCCTGTACGTCGGGCGCGCGGTAGACCTGCGCAGGCGGGTCGCGTCGTACTGGAGTGATCTGCGCGGGCGGCGCCACCTGCGCCGGATGGTGCCTCGGATCGAGCGGGTGGAGGTCGTTGCCTGCGATTCGGCCCACGAGGCGGCCTGGCTCGAGCGCAACCTGCTGGAGCACTCACTGCCCCGGTGGAACCGCACCCGCGGCGAGGAGGTTCCGGTGTACCTGCGCCTGGACGGCTCGCCGCGATCCCCAGGGCTGAGCGTCGTCCACCGGGTTCGGTCGGGGAACGCGGTGGTCCACTTCGGCCCCTACCTGGGCAGCGCCAAGGCCGAACTGGCGGTCGCGGGGTTGAGCCGGGTGCTGCCCATCGCCTACGCAGGCGAGGGGCTGCGCGGCAGCGAGGCGGATCTCGGCCGGGTGCTCGGCGTCGGCGCGCTGGATCGCACCGCCCTCCTCGACCGGCTGACCCGGACCCTCGAGCGCGATCCTGCCGCCGGCGACCAGGTGCGCCTGGAGCTCTGCCTGCGCCGCGACGAGGCCGCGCGTGCCCTGGCCTACGAACGCGCGGGGCAGCTGCAGACCGAGCTCGAGGCGCTGGACTGGGTGCTCTCGGAGCAGAAGGCGACGACGCTGGAGCCGACGATCCTCGACGTCGCCGGGTGGTCGCAGGGCCTGCTGGTGATCTTCGAGATCCGGGACGGGCGCCTGCGCGCCTGGTCCCAGCGGCCCTGCTCCCGGGCCCAGGCGCAGCCCTTCCTCGACGCCACACCCCCCGCATGGGCCGACTTCGCCGACCGCAACGCGTCCCTTGCTGCAGAAACGGCAAGTCTTTGCCCGATTTCGGGCAAGAACTTGGCCTAGCTATCGCCAGGCGTCAGGCTAGGGGCATGCCGGACCGGGAGATCGTCGACCGGATCGCCGCCTCCGCCGGACTCGGCGAGGGTGAGGCGGCCCGTGTGGTCGACGACGTCCTGGCCTGGTACCGCGAGCCGGTGGAGGACTACGTCCGCCGTCGGCACGCTCACCTCCAGCTGCACGGTGTGCGCAATCCCGAGGCGTTCCGCCTGATCGCCGGGGAGCTGCGCGAGCGTCTTGTGGCTCCAGCGGAGCTGAGTGAACGTCAGCTCCGTCGCATCATCTACGGCTGAATCCACGGCCGGCTCGTCGGCCCGACCGTCCGGGGAGGACATCGACCATGTGCGGCATCGTCGGCTACATCGGCACCCAGAGCGCGGCCCCGCTGCTCATCGAGGGACTGAACCGCCTGGAGTACCGCGGCTACGACTCGGCCGGCATCGCCCTGCTGACCCGCTCCGGTGACCCGGCCATCCGCACCATCCGCACCGTCGGCCGGGTGCGCGCGCTGGAGGCCGCGCTGCCCAAACGGCTGACCGCCACCACCGGCATCGGGCACACCCGCTGGGCCACCCACGGCCCGGCCACCGAGGCCAACGCCCACCCGCACTCCAGCGCGGACGGGCGGGTCAGCGTCGTCCACAACGGCATCATCGACAACGCCGCCGCCGTCCGGGCCCAACTGCAGGCTGCCGACGTCGAGCTGACCTCCGACACCGACACCGAGGTGCTCGCCCACCTGATCGCCCGCTCGGGCGCCGACACGCTCGAGGGCGCCGTGCTCGACGCGCTGGACCGGGTCACCGGCACCTACGCGATCGCCGTCCTCGACGCCCGCTACCCGGACCGGATCGTCGTGGCCCGCAATGGCTCCCCGCTGATCCTCGGCATCGGCGAGCACGAGATGTTCGTGGCCAGCGACGTCGCCGCGCTGATCCGGCACACCACCTCGGTGGTGCACCTGGACGACGGCGAGCTCGCCACCGTCACCGCCAAGGGCTATCGCACCTTCACCAAGCACAGTGACGACACCGGGCGGGTGCCGGTCGAGATCGACCTGGCCGCAGAGGATCTCGAGCTCAGCGGGCACCAGCACTACATGTACAAGGAGATCCTCGAGCAGCCGGACGCCGCCGCCGCCGTCCTGCGCGGGCGGCTCGACGAGCGGTTCGGCACCGCTCGCCTGGACGGGCTGAACCTCGGACCGCGTGAGCTGCGCGCCTTCCGCCGGGTGAAGATCCTCGGCTGCGGGTCGGCCTACTACGTGGGCCAGATCGGCGCCATGATGATCGAGGACCTGGCCCGGATGCCGGCCGACGCCGAGGCCGCGTCGGAGTTCCGCTACCGCAACCCGATCATCGAGCCGGACACGCTCTACGTGGTGGTCTCCCAATCGGGTGAGACCGCGGACACCGCGTTCGCCGTCGCCGAGATCAAACGCAAGGGCGGCACCGTGATCGGCGTCGTCAACGTGGTGGGCTCCACCATCGCCCGTGAGGTGGACGGCGGCATCTACCTGCACGCCGGCCCCGAGATCGCCGTCGCCTCGACGAAGGCGTTGACCACCATGGGGATCGCGTTCGCGATGCTGGCGCTCCTGCTCGGCCGGGTGCGCGATCTGTCGGTCAGCGACGGTCAGCGGATCATCTCCGGCCTCCAGCGGCTGCCGGCCCAGATCCAGCAGATCCTGGACGGCGAGGCGCAGCTCGCCGAGGTGGCCAAGCAGCTCTCGATCGCGCAGAGCATCTTCTTCATCGGCCGCGTGCACGGCTTCCCGGTCGCCCGCGAAGGGGCCCAGAAGCTCAAGGAGGTCAGCTACATCCACGCCGAGGCCTACCAGACCAGCGAGCTCAAGCATGGCCCGCTCGCGCTGATCAACCCCGACATGCCCACCGTCGCGATCATCCCGGACGACGCCCTCACCGATCGCAATCTCGGTGCGGCGGAACAGGTCCTGGCTCGGCGCGGACCGTTGGTGGCGATCACCCACCCCGGGGTCGACCTGGGCCCGCTCGGGGTGCCGTCGCTCGTGGTGCCCAAGAGCGAGCCGGAGCTGGACCCGATCCTGCTCACCATCCCGTTGCAGCTGCTGGCGTACCACGCCGCGCTGGCGCTCGGCCACGACATCGACAAGCCCCGCAACCTGGCCAAGTCCGTCACGGTCGAGTAGCCGCCCGACACGGTCACGCTCAAGGACCTGAGATCGGCCGCCGGACACCATGATGTAGGCTTACATCATGACCCACCGCACACAGATCATTCTCGAAGATCACCAGTACGAACGGCTGCTCGCCGAGTCCCGTCGCAGCGGTGTCGGCATGGGTGAGCTGGTCCGGCGTGCGGTCGATCGGATGTATGGCGCGCATGGCTCGGACGACGTGCTCAGGGCGCTGGACGACAGCTTCGGTGGGTGGACTGGTCGCGACTCCGACGAGACCGGCGACGGTGCGGCGTACGTCGAGCGTCTGCGTCGAGGCCTGGCGGAGCGGCTGGCCGAGTCGTGACCATCCTGCTCGACACCTCCATCCTGATCGACCACCTGCGCGGCACGCCCGACGCCCGAGCCGCGTTGAAGGCTGCGGTGCGCGACGGCGAACGGCTCGCCGCGTCGGTCCTCACCAAGGTCGAAGTCCTGTCCGGCATGCGACCGGAGGAGGAGCAGGCGACGCGTGGCCTGCTCGCCAGCCTCGATCTGATCGCCGTGGACGACGCGGTGGCCGAGCGAGCCGGTGGACTCGCCAATCAGTACCTGCGTTCATATCCGGGCGTCGACCCGGTCGACTACGTGATCGCGGCGACCGCCCAGCACCTGGATGCCGCTCTGTGGACGCGCAACCTCAAGCACTTCCCGATGTTCCCGGAGCTCGAGTCGCCGTATTGATCGCGAGTCGACCACCGCCATGGCTGAACCGGGCGAGCGCTACTTCCTCGCTCAAGTGGGGTGCGGGTTCGCCGAGGAGACCGATCATCCCGCCTACCGCGCGTTCCTGGGGTGATCACCGGCTGGTGGTGCGCCGGAACTGGGCGTTGGCCAGCGGAGCGAAGACGAGCAGGATCACCGCCGACCAGATCAGCGTGTACAGCTCCGGGTGTGCGAGCGCCCACGACGTCGCCTCTCCCAGACCGCCCGTCGGGTCGGCGTTGCCGAAGCGCTCCCGGGCGGCCAGGGTCACCGCCGACACCGGGTTCCACTCGGCCACGAACCGCAGCGGGCCGGGCAGCGTGCTCAGGGGCACGAACGTGTTCGCGACGAACGTCAGCGGGAAGATCACGATGAACGAGGCGTTGTTGACCACCTCGGGCGCCGGCACCAGCAGGCCGATCCAGGCCATGATCCAGCTGATGGCATAGGCGAAGACCAGCAGCAAGGCATAGGCGACGACCGCGTCGACGACTCCGGTGCGGATCCGCCACCCCACGGCCAGGCCGCTCAGACTCATCACGACCAGCACGATCACGTTGTTGACCACGTCGGACAGGGTGCGCCCGGTGAGCACGGCCGACGGCGCCATGGGCAGGCTGCGGAACCGGTCGATGATGCCGGTCTTGACGTCCTCCGCGAGACCGGCGCCGGTGATGGTGGCGCCGAAGACCACGGTCTGCGCGAAGATGCCCGCGATCAGGAACTCCCGGTAGCCCTTGCCGCCTGCGCTCGGGTCGATCGCCCCGCCGAAGACATAGGCGAAGAGCAGGATGAACATGATCGGCGACAGGGTGGTGAAGACCAGCAGGTCCGGGACCCGCTTGATCTTGATCAGGTTGCGCTTCGCCACCGCGAGGCTGTCCGTGGCGGTGGTGAGCACGCTCATCGGGAAACCGCCTGGGGCGCCTCGGCGGCGTCAGTGGCCTCGGCGGCCTCGGCGGCCTCGGCGCTGGCCGCGTGGCCGGTGAGGGTGAGGAACACGTCGTCGAGGGTTGGGCGGTGCAGGCCGACGTCGTCCAGGGAGATCCCGGCACCGTCCAGGGCGCGCAGCGCCTCGGCCAGGACCGCCGCGCCCCCGCTGACCGGCATCAGCAGTGAGCGGTGCTCGCGGTCCACGACGGGGCTGCCCGTGCCGAACGGCGCGAGCAGGTGCACCGCGTCGTCGAGGCGGTCTCCCTGCGACACGGTGATCTCCAGCCGCTCACCCCCGATCTGGGCCTTGAGCTGGTCCGCCGTGCCTTCGGCAATCACGAGCCCCCGGTCGATGACGGCGATCGAGTCCGCGAGGTGATCGGCCTCGTCCAGGTACTGCGTGGTCAGCAGGACCGACGTTCCTCCGGCCACCAAAGTCTTGATCACGCCCCACATATCGGTCCGGCCGCGAGGATCCAGGCCAGTCGTCGGCTCGTCCAGGAACAGCACCGGCGGCCGGGCGACCAGTGCCCCGGCCAGATCGAGGCGGCGGCGCATCCCGCCCGAGTAGGTGCGGGACGGACGATCGGCCGCCTCGGTCAGTCGGAACTGTTCCAGCAGCTCGCGGGCCCTTGCCCGGCTCGCCGACCGCCCCAGGTGGTACAGCCTGCCGACCAGGTCGAGGTTCTCGAAACCGGTGAGGTACTCGTCGACCGCGGCGTACTGGCCCGAGACCCCGATCAGCCGGCGGACCGCCTGCGGGTCGGCGAGGACATCCACCCCGGCCACCCGGGCCCGCCCCGCGTCGGGGGCGAGCAGGGTGGTCAGGATCTTCACGGCCGTCGTCTTGCCGGCGCCGTTGGGCCCGAGCACGGCCAGCACAGTTCCCTCCGGCACCCGCAGGTCGATCCCGTCCAGCGCCGTGACCTTCTTGAAGTGCTTGACCAGTCCCTCGGCGATCACAGCGTCGGTCATGGTCGCCCAGCCTCTCACGCACGCGGCGAGATCGCAGGCCGGAGCCACGGGGCGAGCCGGACGTCTGCAGGGCAGACTGGTTGACAGCTCAGCCGGAGAGGGACCGATGGACCATCGCGTGCCGAAGCGGGTCAGCATCATCCACCTGCCGCGGGCGGCACTGCACGCCCTGGCCGACGGCGACCTCGCGGCGGCCAACGCGGTGTCGCCGGTGCCGCTCACCCCGGCGTTCGTCGGGCAGGAGTGGCGCAGGGTCTGGGCGATGCGCAGCCGGCAGGTGGTCGCCGATCCGCCGAGCCAGGCCTGGATCACCGGGGTGATCTGGGACGACGAACGGCGGGTGGCCGTCGGCCGGGCCGGGTTCCATGGGCCGCCGGACGGCAACGGCATGGTCGAGGTGGGCTACGCCATCGATCCCGACCACCGTCGGCAGGGGTATGCCCGCGCGGCGCTCGACGCCCTGCTCGCGCGGGCGGCCCGGGAGAGCGGCGTTCGCGTCGTCCGGGCCTCGATCTCACCGGAGAACACCGCCTCGCTGAACCTGATCGCCCCGTTCGGGTTCCGCCACGTCGGCGAGCAGTGGGACGAGGACGACGGCCGTGAGCTGGTCTTCGAGGTGGCCGTCTGACCGCTCCTGCCGCGGGGCAGGCGGTGCGCCGCACGATCAGACATCGCGGGTGGTCAGGCCCGCCCAGGCGGCGGCGAACGCCCCGGCCAGCCAGGCGATGAACACCACCGCTCCGGTGCCTGCGCTCATCGCCCCCGAGCCGGTCGAGATCGAGGTGAACGCCGAGGCCGCCTGCGAGGGGAGGTAGTCGAGCGCCGAGGCCCAGTCGTCCGGCAGCAGCAGACCGCCCAGCCCCGGCGCGATCAGGATCGTGGTGAACAGGATGCCCAGGCCCGAGCCCATGCTCCGGGTGAGGATGCCGAGGCACACGCCGAGCACCCCGACCCCGACCAGGTAGGCCGCCGAGCCCGCCAGCGCCGCCAGCGCCCCGTCGTCGGTCCACGCCAGCGTGCTCGCACCGCCGGCGTCCAGAACCGCCATCCCTGACGTGAACGCGGCGGCCACTGCGAGCAGCATCACCGGCAGGGTCAGCCCGATGAACGCGACCACCTTGGCGGTGAGAACCAGCAGCCGGTTCGGGGTCGCCGTGATCGTCGTCCGGATCAGGCCGGAGCCGTACTCGCGTGCCCCGGCGATCACGCCCAGCACCCCCATCACGAGGACGGCGAGCACCTGGCCGGCGAGCACCGTCGCCAGGGGGTCGTCGGACGACGCCGCGGGGCCCGGACCATTGCCGGGCCCCGGCCCCGCCGAGGGGGTGACCGAGCCGGTGGCGGAGGCGGCGGCGATCAGGCCGATCCCGATCAGGACGACGGCGATCGCGCCGAGGGTGATCAGGGTCGAGCGGGTGGCGGTCAGCTTGATCCACTCACTGCGCAGCACGGTGAGCGGGGTGAGCCGGTGGGTGCCGGTCGCGGACGGCGGAACGGCCCGGGCGGCAGGGGTGTCGAGCGCGGTGGTCATCGAAGGTCCTTCTGCGAGAAGAGGTGTGCTGTGGGTGCAGGGCGTCAGGCGGCGTGAGCGGTGCCGCCGTGGAAGGCGACCGAGTCCTTGGTCAGTTCCATGAACGCCTCCTCCAGCGAGACCTGCTGGGTGGTGAGCTGGTGCAACGTGATCGCGTGCCGCGCGGCGATCGCGCCGATCGTGGCGGCGTCCAGGCCGGTGATCTCGAGCTGCTCGCGGTGTCTGGTGGTGCTCACGGCGACCCCGGGACCGGCCAGCAGGGGGGCCAGCTCGGCGGCCTGGGGCGAGGCGACCAGCACGCCGGCTCCCGAGGCCCGGGCGATGAACGCCGACATCGGCTCGTCGGCGAGCACCCGCCCGCGCCCGACCACGATCAGATGGTCGGCGGTGAGCTCCATCTCACTCATCAGGTGCGAGGAGAGGAACACCGTGCGCCCCTGGTCGGCCAGGTCGCGCAGCAGTTCGCGAACCCACAGGATGCCGTCGGGGTCGAGGCCGTTGACCGGCTCGTCGAGCATCAGCACGGCAGGGTCGGCGAGCAGGGCGGTGGCGATCCCGAGGCGCTGGCCCATGCCGAGGGAGAACTGGCCCGCCGCCGTCCCTGCCACCGAGCTCAGCCCGACGATCTCGAGCACCTCCTCGACCCGGTCCCGGCCGATGCCGACCGTGGCGCCGACGGCGCGCAGGTGGTTGCGGGCGCTGCGGGTCCTGTCGACCGCCTTGCCGTCGAGCAGCGCGCCGAGCTCGGCGATGGGCGCCGGCGAGGTCGGGTAGGGGTGCCCGTTCACCCGTGAGCTGCCCGAGTCCGGGGTGTCCAGCCCGAGAATGATCCGCATCGTGGTCGACTTGCCGGCCCCGTTCGGCCCGAGGAAGCCGGTGACCCGGCCGGGCTGCACGGTGAACGACATGCCGTCGACGGCGGTGACGCTGCCGTAGCGCTTGACCAGGTCCTCGACCTCGATCATGGAGACCTCTCCCTGTCCGGGTGCGGCCGGCGCTGAGGGCTCCGGCGACTACCTCCAGACTGGGTGGCTGGGCCCGCCGTCCGCGTCCGGCAGCCGCAGGCTTCGCGGAATACCGCAGCCGCGGTATGCGGTGCAGCGCTCGGTCGCAGCGGCTCAGAACGGGTCGCCGCTGCGCACCAGGCCGGTCTGGTAGGCCAGGACAACCAGTTGGGCGCGATCGCGGGCGCCGAGCTTCGACATCGCCCGGTTGACATGGGTCTTCGCGGTCAGCGGCGAGACGACCAGCTCGGCCGCGATCTGGTCGTTGCTCATTCCGCGCCCGACCAGGGTGACGATCTCCCGCTCCCGGTCGGTCAATGCGTCCAGCCGGGCATCGCTCACCGTGGTCGAGGCCTCGACCGGCGTGGAGAGGAACCGGGCGATCAGGCTGCGCGTGGCCTTCGGGGAGAGCAGCGACTCACCGCGCGCGACCACCCGGATCGCCTCCAGCAGCTCGCGCGGCCCGACGTCCTTGCCGAGGAACCCCGCCGCCCCGGCGCGCAGGGCGCCGACCAGGTACTCGTCGGCCTCGAACGTGGTCAGCACGATCACGTGGACGGCGCTCAGCTGCGGGTCGGCGCAGATCTGCGCGGTGGCGGCGAGGCCGTCCAGGCGGGGCATCCGGATGTCCATCAGCACGACGTCCGGGGTCAGCCGGCGGGCCGCCTCGACCGCCTCGACGCCGTCCGCCGCCTCGCCGACCACCTCGAGGTCGGCGTCGGAGGAGATCAGGGCCGAGAAGCCGGCCCGGATCAGCGCCTGGTCGTCGGCGAGGAGCACCCGGATGCTCACCGCGGCACCACCAGGTCGACCACGAAGCTGCCGGTTCCGTCGGGCCCTGCGTCGAACGCGGCGCCGATCAGGGCGGCGCGCTCGCGCATGCCGACCAACCCGTGGCCGGTCTCGCCTCCGCCCCCGCGCGGGGCCGGGGCCTCACCGCGGATCCGGTTGCGCACCTGCACCTTGAGCGACTCCTGCGCGGTCTGGGTGCGCAGGTCGATGCCGTCGCGGCCGTGCTTGACGGCGTTGGTCAGTGCCTCCTGCACAATGCGGTAGACGTGCAGGCCGACCGCATCGCTGAGCGCGGGGTCGGGGCCCTCGCGACGCCAGCGCACCGGGTTCTGCCCGCCCTGCATGGTCGCGACCAGGGCGGGCAGGTCCGCGAAGTGCGGTGTCGGGTCGAGGGCCGGCTCGCCGTCGGCGCCGGTGCGCAACAGGCCCACCATCGAGCGCATCTGGTCGAGGGCTGCGCTGCTCGAGGCCCGCACCTGGGCCAGGGACTCCGCGGCGCGGGCCGGGTCGGAGCCGGCCAGGTGCTCGGCCACCCCCGCGTGCACGTTGACCGCGGCCAGGTGGTGGGCGACCACGTCGTGCAGTTCGCGGCTGATCCGCAGCCGCTCCTCGGCCACCTGACGGCGCGCCTCCTGCTCGCGCGACTCCTCGGCCCGCCGGGCCCGCTCGACCACGGCGGCGACCGTCTCCCGGTTGCTGCGCACGGCGTCCCCCAGGGCCACGGCGAGGCCGCACCAGGCGGCGACGGCGTAGCTGACCGGGTCGTTGAGCTGGCTGCCGACCGACGGCGCGGTCAGCGGGACCACGGTGCCGATGGTGACCACGCCGCCGATCAGGGACCAGCGCCGGGTGGTCTGCGACGCCAGGGTGTAGGCGGCGATGACCAGGGCGAAGAGATGGTGGCTGGCATTGCGGGTCAGCGCGCCGGCGAGCACGGTCGCGCCGAGCACGATCAGCCAGACCGGCACCGGGCGGGTCCGGCGCCACCACAGGGCCAGACACTGCACGGCGATGAGTACCACGCCGGGTGTGGTGAGTTCGGGCAGCCGCAGGTCGCCGAGGGCCGGGGCGGGTGGCTGGGCGAAGACCGAGATGAGGAACACCGCGAGGCAGACGGCCAGGTCGACCGCGCGCGGGTGGTCGCGCGCGATGCCGAACGCGCCCCTGGGCTCCACGCCGCCCACTGTAGGGCGCCCGATCAGGCGAGCAGCGAGCTGACGGCGACCGCCACGGTCGCGGCGATCTCACCCAGACCGATCTGCTTCGGCGTCGGGGCGGGGCTGCGTCGGGGAACCAGCGCCGCCCGCGCGGCCAGCGAGACGAGGACGGCGACCACCCACCATGACAGGCCCGCTCCCGCCAGGCCCCCCCACGCGGTCCCGGCCACTGCGAGCGTTGCGACGGCGACGTGATAGCCGATGCTCAACCGGAGGAACGCGGCGTCGCCACGTTCGCGGATCATCGACTTCACATAGAACACGGTGCCGGCGAAGTACGCCGCCTGTACGGCGGCCAGCACCCAGGCGCGACGCCAGTCGGTGCCACCGCCTGCGTCGTAGGCGACCAGGGTCATCAGCGCCGAGCCGATCGTGGTCGACAGCCCGCTGAGCAGCGACCGCTCGTGCCGGGTCGCCGATGACCACAGCCCCACCCCGAGCGGGACCGCGAACAGCGGCGCCCAACGCAGCAGCGGCGGGTCGAGGGCCAGGACGACGAGGCCGAGCGCCGCGGTCAGCGGGGCATAGGCGCGGACCGGGGACAGGTAGCGGGACCTGCGGCCGGACTTCAGCCAGAGCCCGGTGGCGAAGAAGGCGAGGTACCCCGCGAACCAGAACGCGGTCAGGGCCAGGTGCGGCCAGGCAGGCCCGGCGGCCAGGATGCCGACGAGCAGGGGGCCGGCGAGCATCGCCCAGGCGCCGTGCTGGTTGGGCACCCACCCCGGGCTGCGCCTCCGAGCCGGTCTCGCCGGTCTCGCCGGTCTTCCCGGTCTCGCCGCGCCTTTCGCGTCTGCCGTGGTCATGTCAGGTCCTCCAGATCAGGCGGCAGGCACCCGGTTCGGCGAAGGGCACCAGGTCGGCTCCGGGGCCGTGGCCACCGAAGGCCTCGAGCGCGCCGATGACCAGCCCGAGGTGGATCTCGCAGACGACCCCGGGGTCGGCCCGGGCTGCCTCGAGCAGGGGGCAGGTGCGGAGCGCGACCGAGCCCGGCTGGGTCACCGGGGAGAAGCCGAGCCGATCGAGCAGGTGCACGGTCCGGCGCCGGGGCGACGCGTCGCCCTCGCTGCCCGCGCCCTCGCTGCCCGCGCCCTCATCATGGTGCTCGCCCGTTTCCCCGTCCGTTCCCCTGTCCGTTCCTTCGCCCGTGGCCAGTTCGGTGGCCGGCTCGGTGGCCCGTGCGGCGAGGGACTCTCCCCAGATCCGGCCGACCGCGCGCGCCTCCCGGCGCGGCTTCGTGCTGCGGCGGCGCAGGTGGGTCGCAAGAGCGGAGGTCAGCCCTGCATACTCCTGGCCGAGCAGATCGGCGGCTGGCGCGTCCGCGGAGCCGAGCAGGCCACGGCCGCGGTCGGTGAGCGCATAGCCCACGGCCGGTC